>CANQEB010000055.1 GCA_947594085.1 uncultured Lachnospiraceae bacterium
AGCTTAGTACCGCTGCGTTGCCGAATCGAGTGAGAACGTGTTTGCCGTGGTATCGACAATTCCCGTCGGGCGTCCGGATTGTTAATGTACGTTAAACACGAATTCGCTCTAACGCTTCCTCCACCAGCCGCAGATCCCGGCGCACCTCCTCCGCGCGCGCGACAGCCGCCTCCCCGCTCTGTCCGTCCAGAGACGCGAGGATGCGCAGATTCAGTTCCTTCTCATGCAGCAAAAATTTCCGCAACACCGGGTGGTGCTCTCGCAAAAGAAGCGGTCCGAAGCGCAGCCCCATCTCAGTCAGCCCAGGTGCAGGCTTATCACCACTGATCTTATCATCACTGATCGTATTGCTGCTGATCTTATCGCTGCCAGTCTTATCGCTGCCAATCTTATCGCCACAGCACTTTGCACGTGTCATCGGCTCATATTCGGTCACGGATCCGATTCCCGTCACCTCTTTCCCATAGCGCTCCGCGCGCATCATCGGGTAATATTTCCCATCCTCACAGACCATGTCCTCGCGGACGAGCCGCCAGCCGCCATGCTCCAGCCATGCGCGCACCAGCCAGATCTCCGACTGCGGCTGAAGAATCAATTCCCGGCAGCCCCACAGCTTTTCGCGGCGCTTAGTCTTGGAATCCGTACGGTTGTCCGTATTGCCCGGTTGCGCCGCCGTGATGTCGCGAAGTTCGCCTGCCTGTCCCGGTATTTCGTCCAGCTTATCTCGTCCTTCATCGAGAATCCGCACCATGAGCGCCCCGCCCATGCCGGCGATCACAATGCTGTCTGCCTCCCCCGGACGCAGAGCCGCAAGTCCGTCCGACAACCGCGTCTCGATCGACGCCTCCAGGCCATATTGCGCAATGTGTTCCCTCGCTCTCGCAAGCGGTCCCTGATTCACGTCCATCGCGATCGCGCGCGACACAGCTCCTGTCTGTATTAGATAAATCGGTATGTACGCATGATCGGTCCCTATGTCGGCTACCGTTCCTCCGGATGTGACCAGCGCGGCTACCGCCCTCAAGCGTTCTGATAGCTGCATATCTCTCCCTTTCCTGACTCAAATCTGCGTTCGCTCGCGGCGCAAACGTTCTGGCCTCAACACAGTCCCGTACTTTTGAATTCTGTGTTCGTGCAAGCTTTATGTATCCCTATGCCGCCCGGCACTTTCCGAAGCGTCTGTCCCGGCCGCCATATCATACGCGATCATACGCGGCCCGGACAGCTTCCTAATCAAGATAATCTCTCAGCTTGCGGCTCCTGCTCGGATGCCTCAGCTTGCGCAGCGCCTTCGCCTCAATCTGGCGAATCCGCTCGCGTGTCACATTGAACTCCCGCCCGACCTCCTCAAGCGTCCGGGCACGGCCGTCATTTAAGCCAAAACGCAGACAGAGTACCCGCTGCTCCCGCTCCGTCAGTGTCGAAAGTACCTCGACAAGCTGCTCCCGCAGGATTGTGTAGGTAGCCGCCTCCACCGGTACCGGGACATGCTCGTCACGGATAAAGTCGCTCAAGTGGCTGTCGTCCTCCTCGCCGACCGGCGTCTCCAGCGAAACCGGTTCCTGCGAGATTTTCAGAATCTCCTGTACCTTCTGCGGTGGCATGTCCAATTTCGCCGCAATCTCCTCCGTCCGCGGCTCCCGCCCAAGCTCCTGCAGCAGTGTGCGGGATGTCCGAATCACTCGGTTCATCGTCTCGACCATGTGTACCGGAATACGGATCGTCCTTGCCTGGTCCGCGATCGCCCGCGTGATCGCCTGACGAATCCACCATGTCGCGTAGGTGCTGAATTTATATCCCTTGCGATAATCAAATTTTTCAACTGCCTTGATCAGTCCCAGATTGCCCTCCTGAATCAGGTCTAAAAGCTGCATACCGCGCCCGGCATATCGCTTAGCAATACTGACCACAAGCCTAAGATTCGCTTCCGCGAGTCTTTCCCGCGCAGCCTCATCCCCGTTGTTCATGCGTTCCGCCAGATACAGCTCTTCACTCGGCGTAAGCAGCGGAATCTTACCGATCTCTTTCAGATACATGCGAACCGGGTCATCCGTGCCGATGCCCTCTGTGAAATCGGTCTCCTGCAGGGCTTCGTCTTCCTCTCCAAGAAGCGCATCCTCCGGCATCAGAAGCGCCTCCGGCTCGCCCGTGATCTGCAGCATATCCACACCCTTTGATTCAAGATAATCCAGAGCCCTCTCGTACTCCTCCGCGCTCACAGGCTGACTTTCAAGGAATTCCTGGATTTCTCTATATTCTAGCACGTTCTTTTTCTTTTCTGCCAGCTTCAGCAGTTCATCCAGCCTCGTTTGAAAATCTGTCGTCAGCGCACTCATGCGATTTCCGGCCCTCCTTCAGGGTAATGATAACTGTCATAACTGTCCATTTCCTGCACAGTTACAGCGCATTGCAGATAAATTCTATTCTATTCTGTCCTTGTTACAGAGAAATATGCAGTCTCAGGATCTCCTGCAACCTCCTTTTTGCATTGACAAGCTCCTGCAGACCCTTCATATCCGCAGGGTCAAGCGCATGGCTCTTTTGATCAATTGTATACTCCACGACCTTGTAGATCGTCTCCCGGACCGCCTTTTCCATCTCTTTCGGGTTCCCCACCTTCACATCCGTGTTGAACAGCTGCGCCACACTGCGCTGCTGCTCCGGATCGGTGAAATGATTGATGATCTGCGCAGGATTCACCGTACCCTTTTTCCTCTGATCATAGAGCATTGTCGCCACCTCACAATACAGCTCGTCCGAAAAATCCTCCGGCTGAATATATCGTGAGATAACGTCAAACAGCTGCGGATATTCCGTGATCCACGTCAGAATCAGCCGCTGCGATTTGCGTATCCCGTCCTCTTTTTCCGGGCGCGCCTGCTGCCTCACCGGCTGCACCCTTCGCGCTGAAACACCCTGCATCAGCACATTTGCCACCATCTTGCGCAGCCCTTCAAACGAGATCTGATACCTTCCGGTAATCGCCTCGATATAGTTCTCTCGCTCGATCTCTAATTCAAACTCGGCAATCTTCGCCGCCACCGCCTGGAAGAAGCGTGTCTTCCCGTCCGGGTCTTTCATGTCGTACGATTTCTGGAGTACCGACACTTCAAACAGAAAACTGTTCTCCGCGCGGTCGATCCTCTCCTGAAACGCCTCCGTGCCGAGCGCCTTGATAAACTCATCCGGATCCTTGTAAGGCTCCATGTGCAGCACTTTTGTGGAGATCCCAGCCTCCTTCAGAAGAGGAATCGCCCGCAGCGCCGCACGAATGCCAGCCTCATCGCTGTCGTACGTCAGAATCACTTCGTCTGTATACCGTTTCAAGAGTGTCGCATGCTGGCTTGTGAGCGCCGTCCCAAGCGAAGCTACCGCGTTCGTGAATCCTGCCTGGTGCATGGAGATCACATCCATATACCCTTCACAAACCAGCATATAGCGCTTCTTCGCGGTCCGCGCATAATTCAAACCATAAAGGTTGCGGCTCTTGTCGAAAATCACAGTCTCCGGCGAATTCAGGTATTTTGGCTTGCCGTCTCCCATCACGCGCCCGCCAAAACCGATCACCTTGTTGTTGACATCCATGATCGGAAACATGACTCGGTTCCAAAATTTGTCATACATTCCCTGCTTCTCGTTTACCTGCATCAGCCCAGATTCCTTGAGAAGCTGGTCGGAAATATCTTTTCCCTTCAGATATCTATACAGAGCATCGCTGTACTGTCCGGCATAGCCCAGCCCAAATCTCTTGATCGTCTGATCGCTCAGGCCACGGTCCGTCAAATACTTAAGCGCCCGCTCCCCCTGCGGCGAGCGAAGCTGGTAATAAAAATAGTTCGCAGCCATCTTATTAATCTCGCGCACACTCTCCTTCAGGTCTCTCTGCCGTCTCGCCTCATCAGAATATTCCGGCTCCGGCAAAGCCATTCCGGCCCGATCCGCAAGCAGCTTCAATGCCTCCGGGAACGTGAAATTCTCATACTCCATGATGAAGGTCAGCACATTTCCGCCAGCGCCGCAGCCAAAGCAGTAATACATCTGCTTGCCGGGACTCACGGAAAACGACGGTGACTTCTCACTGTGAAACGGGCAGAGTCCGAAATACGAACTTCCCTTTCTCTGCAGCTTCACATACCCAGAAATTACATCTACGATATCATTTCTCGACCGTACTTCTTCTATAACATCATCCGAGTAATACATAAATTCACCTCTGTTGCAGCATATTCCGGACACACACCAAGCTTGTCCTCCTGCCGTGCGACTAATAATTACAGCTTTTGTACCTACACTTCTGCGCCTCGCGGCGCCTCTCCGGCAAAGACCTACGAGGGCGAGAACCCCCACGATTTCGGCACAAACAGTTCCTTGTATATATGAATTGCGTAGGAGTCTGTCATACCCGCAATATAATCACAGACAACGCGCTCCTTCGCCTCGCCCTTCTCGTTCATCAGATACTGATATTCCTCCGAAAGCTTGTCCGGATTCTCAGTATAAAAGCGGTAAAGCTCCTGCAGCATTCGCACTGCCTTCGTCTCCTCACTCTTCGCCTTGCTGTTGCGGTAAACATGCTGAAACATGAACGCCCGCAGGTACTTCATCGCAGACTCCATCTGCTCTGACATGATAATCTTGTTCTGCCCCTCGCTGTTGCGCACGACATCGTGGATCAACGTGTTCAGACGCTTGCGCGTCGTATCGCCCATGATCCGACGACTCTCCTCCGGAATATCAGCTTCGCTCAAGATCCCTGCGCGCTCCGCGTCGTCAATGTCGTGATTGATATAGGCAATCTTGTCGCAGTAGCGCACAATCTGTCCCTCTAACGTCGCCGGTGTCCCGGCCGTGCGATGATTGCGAATTCCATCGCGCACCTCCCAGGTCAGGTTCAGGCCCTCACCCTTCTTCTCCAAAAGCTCCACAACCCGAACACTCTGCTCGTAGTGCGCAAAGCCAAACGGACAGACCTCGTTGAGCGCACGTTCGCCCGCATGTCCGAACGGCGTGTGACCCAAGTCGTGTCCCAACGCAATCGCATCGACAAGATCCTCGTTCAGCCGCAGTGCCTTGGCGATCGTACGAGAGAGCTGAGACACCTCCAGCGTGTGTGTCAGTCTGGTCCGATAATGGTCGCCCTCCGGAATCAAAAACACTTGCGTCTTCTGCTTCAGTCTGCGGAACGACTTGCTGTGCAGAATCCGATCACGGTCGCGCTGATACTCCGTCCGGATGTCGCACGGCTCCTCCGCTCTATCCCGACCCCGCGTGTTCCTGCTGAATGCAGCGTACGGACTGAATACTTTAAACTCAAGATCCTCGGTTTTTTCACGGATCGTCATATCCCCCTCGCCGGGCAAAGCCTGTCCCGGTTTCCTCCTCTTTTATCATTATATTCCATTTACCCGATAATTTTCCATATTATTTCATTATTTTTTTGATTATATCATAATATTATTCATTTATCCCAAAATCCGCACCGTTTTACCGCATCCGCGCCGCCGGAAATCAAGCCTGTACTTTCTTCATGAGCGCATCCTGCAGTACTTGTGAAAAATTAATATTGCGCTCCAAAGCAGCCGCATTCAGCCAGGCCGGCAGAGTTACCGTTCGATTCACAGAGCGGTTGTTGGCACGTTCTCTGACAGAGGGCATATAAACGTCAACAAGTACAGCACGCTCATTCGGCTGCATTTTTATATCGCAAAGCGGCGTGGGAGGCGGAATCAATTCACCATCCTCCTCCAACCCGCAAAGGACACAGCCAAGCAGCTCGCGTGCTGATAAGAGCGCGTCGTCTTCATTTGCACCACTGGTCGCACAGTCAAGATCCGGAAACTCCACAGCAATCTCCTGATCTGGTTCATACGTAAAAACCGCTGGATAAAAATAACGTTCTGTCTTCCTTTTCATAATTCGCCTTCCTTTCTTTTCTTTAATAATCGAGAATCAATCAGGCTATCGGAAATAAAGTCTATTCAACATAGTAATGATTTCCCGTGATGAGTAATTCCTTAATCGCAAGTCCTCCTGATAATATCATAGTAACAAATATAATTATATTTGTCAATTATCTGGTGACTATTCGTATATCATTTGCAGATCAAATAAGTCTCCACCGAATACGTTTCCCCATCCGACTCAATCATCACCGCCCCGCTCTGCGGCGTCTGCAGGATCCTGCTCCCGGCATTTTGCAGACGCTCCACCGTCTCGGGCGCCGGATGTCCGTAGGAGTTGTTCTCTCCGCAGGAGATCACGGCGATCCGCGGGGAGACCTGTGCCAAAAATTCTCCCGAGGTAGCGTTTTTCGACCCGTGATGACCGACCTTCAGGACGTCCGCTGACAGGTCCTCCTCTGAGGCCGCCAGGCGCTGTTCCGCCGTTCCCTCAAGATCCCCAGTAAACAGCATGCGGAACTTCCCATACTGCAACAGCAGCACCATCGAGTCCTCGTTTCGGTCACCTGTCAGTGCGCCTGCGGCCGGGTCAAGGCAGGTAATGCTCCACCCCTTTTTCTCCCGATTCGCCTGCATTCTCGCGGCGTATGTATTTTCCGATGACATGTGCACGCCCATCTGCGCCGGACTGTCCCCAATCCGGCTTCCCGCCTCCATCTGCAGGATCTGAATGCCTTTCTCACGCGCCAGGCTTCGCAGCTTCGCGAAATCCTCAGGATCCGCAGTCGGCGGGAGCACCAGATTTCTCAGGGTGACGCCGTGCACATTCTCTCCTCCAAAACCTGGCTCATACTCTAGCAGATATTCCTCGATTCCACTGATATGATCCTCGTCCGCGTGTGACAGGAAGATATAATCCAGCGTGCGCACACCGTAATATTTTACAGCCTGTCCGATCCGGTACTTCCATACCTTCGACTCGGATGTGCTCCCTCCGTCCACCAGGCAGGAAACGCCACCCGGCAGCCGCAGCAGAGCCGCATCACCCTGCCCAACATCGAGACAGGTAATTTCAAGTCTGTCAGGGCTCGGTGCAATCATCAGGCTGACGCAGACGACACAGCAACAGATCCACAGCACATACGGAGCTGCCGCCCCGCCGACCCATCCGTTCCTCCTGCTATTCCCGCCGTTCCTGCTACTCCCGCTATTCCTGCTATTTCTGCTGTTCCCGCTCCCCCTGCGCTTTCTGCTATTTCTGCGGCTCCCGCTCTCCTTGCCCTTCCATCGTTCCAGTCGGCATATCCCTGCGTTATGCAGCGCCGCATTTAGTACTTTCTCCCGCCTTGTCCTTGTATCTGCCAGTCGATGCGAGACCAGCCCCGCCGCCAGCAGAATTCCATAGTACAACGCGATCCGCCACACGGCCGGGCGTCCCGCAACCCACACGGACATCGGCAACCCTTCCTTGAGACGGCAGAGCAGTTCAAACAGCCCCAGAAGATAATGGGCAGGCGTCGCGCAGAACACCCCGGCAGGGACGCAGAATAGCCCGATGATTCCGGCCGACAGGCCGAAGGCCATGAGCGCTGTCATCAGCGGAACCACCGCCAAATTGATCAGAACGCTCCACGGCACCGCCTGATAGAAAAAATACAGCGTAACCGGCAGTGTCCCGAGCCAGATCGTAAAACCTGGGAGGAACATTCCAAATGCCCCTCTCACCATAACTGAGACGACCGCCCAGATTCTCTCTGTCCCCGACGTCCTCCCCCTGCTGCATCTTGGCGCACCGCCTTTTCCCTGCGCCGCCATATTGCTCGCCGTATCTCTCGCTATATCTCTCGTCGCATCTCCGGTCATATCTCCGATCATCCGAAAGCTCCTCTTCAAGCAGGGAACCAGCAGCGCAATTGTCAGAATCGCCGCGAACGAGAGCAGAAACGACGACTGTGACAGGTTTCGCGCATCGGCCAGCAAAAGCAGAAACGCCGCTGCCGCTGCAGCCGTAATCATATCATACTTCCTGCCACAGAACTGCGCGCCCAGCCAGAATGCAAACATGATCAACGCGCGAACGGCAGAGATTCCGGCTCCGGACATCAACACGTAAAGTGCGACAATCGTGCCCGACACTGCACAGCAACCCCCAAACGGCACGCCCAGCTTCCGAAGCAGTCGATACAGGCACATCCCGACCAGGGAAATGTGCAGCCCGGAGATCGCAAGGATATGCGCGATGCCGCCCTCCTGGTAAAGTTCCTTCCACTCTGGTGCGAGTAAATCGCGCTCCCCAAGACAGATCGCCTCCATCGTGCGCGCCTCTCTCTCATCCAGAATCGCCTCAAAAGATCTCCCTAGTCTGCGGCGCAGAATGCACAACACCCTTGCAAGGCTCAGACGCCCCGACCTCACTCTCCTGATCTCTGGATTGGAGAGCATGCAGACCGAGTTCTGTGCAAAGTAATAGGACTGCGCATCGAACTGTCCGGGATTCGTGGCCGGTTCACGAAAGACAACTTTCCCCACGGCCGTGATCTCATCTCCCGGCAAAAGATCTGTATATTCGGTTGTCATTGTCACATTCAAATCGGGAAGCAAAGATTGTTCCGAATTGTCTTTTCCTTGAATAGTAAGATGATTCACTGACAGGCGTACGCCTGAAGATACTGCACTGCATTTTGCCACGGTCCCCGCAAAGGTAACCTCCCCGCCACTTCCGGCTTCTCCTTGAAGCCAGGCAACAGCTTCTCCTGGCGACCCGTCCTGATCCGGATGAGCCGCCACATACCATATGACCGAGAACGCGGCAAATATTACACAGAACATTGCTAACGGTCTCTTCACTAATTCTCCTCTATGATTCTGTTTCCTTCTCAAATTGCAGCCACCTACGGCAATTCACCGGTCTGCATCTCTCGCTGCTGCCGATGACTGTTCACGGATTCGCATGCTCCTACAGCCGCACACCGATCCTGCTACTTTTCCGCTTCCTCGGTCTGCATCTCTCTTGTCTCGATAAAATCGCGATTCATCACGAAAACTTGTCCAAGATCTACATCTCCCCAGAATTTTCCGTCCTCGTTCCCTTCCACCTCAAAGCGCACGCCTGCAATGTCATCACAGGTCGCACAGATCGAATCGACAATCGCATACAGCGCCGTCTCCGGATTCGGCGGATTCTCTGTCGGCTGCTGGTTCGCCGCCGCGTTGAATGTGATCGTGCAAATCCCGTTCTGAATATACAAATTCTGGATCCTGACATCCCCCGCGAAGATCGGATATAGCTCCTTCTCCTCCGGTCCCTTGATCAGCTGCTCCACCACCACGCGCTCGAGTACCATGTTGCTCGAATAATGCAGATTCCGCATCTCCCTGGCGAGCTTATCACCCTCCGCGTTCGAAAAATAAAGCTCAAGCGTCGCATACTGATAGGAGTTGATGCCGCCTTCCTTCGTATCAATGAACGAGTTCGCGTCCATCGCCGGCACCAGCTCTCCTTCGAGATCTTGAAGCTGCTCCTTCTCGACCGTGATCATCACCTTCGTCACACCTGGCACCTGAGAAAATGTCTTGACAACCGCCGCCCGCAGAAGCACTTCTTGTGTATTGCTCAAACCATAGTATTCCTTCGAAAAATCAATGCGCAGCGCGTCAATGCCCCGCTCATATCCGTTGAAGGCGACATCCTCCGGGACTACGCTCTGATAACCGGCCGGAGGCTTCACAAGCTGCTCCCACAGCTCATCCATCATCTCCTCGAAAGTCTGCGCATCCGGACTATAACTCTGCTCTAAAAGTCTCGTTCCGGTCGGATTGATATAATAAACAGTATAGCTGTTTTCCTCTTTCTGCTTTCTGCCGCCGCACCCGCCAAGCAGGACGACAGCAACAGCCAACACCAGCCAGAAAAGCGATTTCCTTCTGTTCACAAAATTCCTCCTGTCCGACATACCTATCTCCGTGGAATCATCCATAAGCCTTTTTCGCTATTTTTAGACGTCCTCACACTTCCTGCACGCTCTACATACCGACATCAAGGTACATATTTCAGCGGGATGCGCACGGTGAAGGTCGTACCCTCCCCTTCCTCGCTGTAGACCTTGATCGCCCCGTGGTGCATCAGCACCGCACTCCTTGTGATGGCAAGTCCGAGCCCCGTGCCGCCGATCTCGCGCGAGTGCGATTTGTCCACGCGATAGAATCGCTCGAAGATATTCTCCTGATCCTCCTGCGGAATGCCAATGCCAGAATCTTCTACCTTCACGTAGAAATATTTATTGTCTACATTCAGCGAGATATGAACCCAGCCGTCTTCTTTGTTGTACTTGATCCCATTCTCGATCAGATTTGAAAACGCAAGGCTGAGCTTCGTCTCGTCTACCTCCGCCATGACAGGCTTGAAACTCTCAAGCACAAGCTCTATACCTCTTGTCGCCGCAATCGGGCGGAGCCGCTTCAGAAGCGTCTCGATCAAATGGTTGATGTTCGTCTCCTGAATGTTGATGTCGGACGAACGCTTATCCATCTTGACTAGAGAGAGCAGATCTGAAATGATCTTATTCTCACGGTCAATCTCCTCCGCGATATCGGTCATGAATTCCCTGTACAGCTCATTCGGCACCTCGTCCTGCGCCAACAGCGAATCTGCGAGCACCTTCATCGAGGTGATCGGCGTCTTCAGCTCATGCGAGACGTTCGAGACGAACTCCTGCCGGGAATCCTCCTGCACCTTCAGGCGGTGCAGCATCTGGTTGTATGCCTCGGAGAGAAGCTTCGTCTCCGTATAGTCCGGGATGGAAATCTCCTGCTCCGAAACGTCGCCCTGCACGCCCTCCAGAGAGCGCGTGATCTTGCCGAACGGCTTTGTCAGCACACGTGCCACATAGTAAGCAGCGAAAAAGATGAGAATGGTAAGCACGATCTGAAGGATCAGAACCGTATTGCCCAGGGCTTCCTTTCCGTCCTTGACATCCTGCGTCGTCACGCTGACGATCATGATCCCCTCGATCTGTCCGCTCCCCGGATTCTTCACCGGCAGCGTCAGCTCGAGAAATTCGTCGTCCGGATTGTAATTCGTGGAATCCGTGCCGAGAAAACATTGCAGCACTTCCTCCGAAATGATCACCTTGTCCTCGTCGATCTCATACGTATCCCGGACAATGCGGAAATTGCTGTTGACGATGATCACGCGGCCGTTGTAGATCGTCGCAAGCTGCGTGAGCTGCCGGTCCACCT
Source organism: uncultured Lachnospiraceae bacterium (assembly GCA_947594085.1). Lineage (GTDB taxonomy): Bacteria > Bacillota > Clostridia > Lachnospirales > Lachnospiraceae > Choladousia. Next base: position 11,139 of record CANQEB010000055.1, read on the forward strand.
GCTTGTTTTCCACATTCCGGATATAGCCGGAGCTTCCGACCTGATCGACGATCTGCTGGCACTGATTCTGAATCAGCGTGCTCTTCTGCTGCGCCGACTGATCCTCATAATTATCCAGGATCAAATTTTTCATCAAAAAGATCGGCACCAGCCCTACCAAAAGCACAATCACGAAGATACGAGCCCGCAGGCTCTTGAGATATTTGAGTATATTATCTTTCATGCGAAAATAACCACCTGCTTTGACTCATGAACTCTGTTCTATGATAGATAGTATATACATATAATAAGTGTATTGTCAAGTGAGAACTGCCACTCGATAACGTAAACTTACTGTCAGTTGAGAAAGGTTAGCGGTAAACGTTAAATCGTTTACGATGCGGCGATAGATGAGATATACAGGATGTTTGGAAAATGGGCTGTTTTTCACTTGCCTGATGGAGATTCCGGTCTACGCTTCAGTCAGTCCCAAATCTTTGTAAAAGAGAATCCATACCTTCCTCTTGCGAAGGTATCCATTAATCAGGTCAACTAAAAAATGCCGCAACTCCGTCCGGTCAGGCGGAATTGCGGCTGTCTCTTTGCCCTCAGGCATTTTTACATAATTAATGCTGAAAATATTGTTACACCTTTTCCATGTCAGCCAAAATCAACTTTTCAGAACATCCAGCAGCAGTTGCTTTAATTCCTCAAAATCAGAAGTAACTGTCTGAAATACGTCCCCCATTTTCAAAGTCTGATACTTATGTG
>CANQEB010000056.1 GCA_947594085.1 uncultured Lachnospiraceae bacterium
CGGCTTGAAGCCGATCTCATTGCGCATCATCACCGGCACAGGGCTCCCTCTTACCCACTCACTGTCATTCTTCATCTCGTGGAATCCTGGCGTAACGTTCCATTGCCGCGCGTCAGCCTGCGCGATATCCCAGCCGTCTATCTTCATTGCTACATTCCTCCTGCTTTTCCATCATCACAGCGCCCCGGACTAGCGACATTTTGTCCCCCGGTTTTGTCTTCACTGCAGCAGTCCAAGCGTTTCCTTCATCGTAAAGTCCCACGGTTCCGCCGCCTCTGCACTGCCGCATTCGCACGGCTCATCGGCTGCTGCAGGGCACCCACCAGGGCACCGCTGTCCATGACGATCTGGCGTTCCTGCAGCTCCTGCATCTGCCCCATAATCACCTGCATTCCGGATACCATCTGCTGCATCAGCGGCACAAGTCCACTGTTGTCCACGTTCACGACCGGCGCCGCCTGCATACCGGACTCCATCAGGCGGTTCAGCCTCGTGATCCCGCCGTAGCTCAGCTCCGGGATCTGAGAGCGCATCTCATCCTGACGCTTCTGCATGGCTTCCTGCGCCGCCGCGAGAGCATCCCGGGCTCTGGTGGATATAAATTTCGTTGGGTCTGCCGCAAAATCGTACAAATTCTCCGCGCCCTTCGGATTGATCACCTTATCCCCGGCACGCATCGGCTGGAGGATGGCATTATCCGCAGTGCGGACCACGTACTCAGTCTTCGCATTCTCCAGTATCCACGCCAATTCATCCTGCCAGATGTTCCGGGTACCAGCTGCAAGACCCCGCTTCTTGAGCGCTGCAAGAATCTTGGTCTTCTGTTCAAGCGTAGCCTCTGCGGCTGTCTTGATACCAAGCGCATCCCCGAGCTTCTTGTACATATTATTGGTTGGCACACGGCCATAATTCTTAACTATGTATTTCCACAGGTCTCCGTGTTTTTCTTTCTCGGCTGCGGTCATCTTCTTATCGCGAGCCTTACCAGACGCTATGATATCCAGAAGGATGTTTTTTTCTTTTTCCTTCTCTTTCCCCTCATCCTTGCCACCAGACAAGGCGCTATCCAGGGCCTGTGCCGCAGCTTGACCGAACGTTCCCTGTGTCTGCGCTGCTGGTGCTGGCTGCTGTACTGGTTGAGGCTGTTGTACCGGCTGTTGTGCCGGTTGCTGCTGTACCGGCTGCTGAGGCTGTGCTGCCTGCTGGAGTTTGTTTACCGCTGCCGCGACTTGCTCCTTATTGCTGTCCTTCGTCAGCTCCCCGATCAGAGCGGACACCATCTCATCACCGATGGTCTTTGCCTGCGTCACAAGGCTTTTAAGGCCTTCGGATATGCCAGTGTTCAGCTTGGATACCGCGTTGCGGTAATCCTTGTCGATCTTCGCCAGCTCGTCCTGCGCCGTCTTCCTGGCATCCGCGATCGAGTCCTGCGTCTCTTTGAGCAGATTCTTGTTGTCCTCCAGCGCCTGCTTATGCGCGAGGTTGTTCTTATCCGTCCAGAGCCTCTGGTATTCTTCCAACTGCTCCTCCGTCATCTGGTTGAGGCTCCACAGGTTCGCCGCGGCATCCGGGCCCATCGCCGCCAGCTCGTCCATCAGCTCCTGCGTGACACCTTTCCCGGCGAGCTCGTCCAGTTGCTGCTCCCAGAACTGCAGGCCTTCCACTTGAGTCTTCAGATTCGCCATGAGCTTCCCGGAATCCCAACCCTCGGCATCCCACGCCTCGAAGAGGTTCATGGAGGACTTGATTTCCTTCTCGCGGCTCTTTACCGCGTCGTCATAGGCATCCTGTAGATCCTTGATGCTCTCAGCCAATCCGTCGTCGATATCCTTCTTTTTCTCTGCGTAGTCCTCATCCAACTCCGCCAATTGGTCGTAATACTCCTCGCGCGCCTCAAAATATGCCTGATCGGCCTCGATTCGCGCATCGGTGCCCTCGGTAAACTGCTGCCGGGCAATATCCCAGTACTGCATCTCAGCCTTGGCGGAAACGTCAAAATAGGTCTTGTACTTGCTCAGTATACTATTCTGCACCCTCGCCGTCCGGCTTATGGCATCCGCCGCCGCCTGCGCCGCCTCCTCCGCGGCCCGTACAGATTCATCGGCGATCTGCTCTCGCAGCTCATTGATCCGTTCCTTCGCATCATACCAGGCATCGGATCCTTTCTTGATCGTCTTGATCGTCTGCTGCCAGTACTCGAGCTCTTGCTGCGTGGTCATCTTGCCGAGGATCTGCTGCTTGCGGATGTAATCCTCGGCATCAGACACGATCTGATCATTTGCCGCCGCCTTCTGCCCCCTGATGTCATCATTCAGGCTATTGATCTGCTTCTGCGCGTCGTACCACGCCTGTGTGCCTTTCTTAAGCTGCGCCTGCACCCCTTCCCAGTACTTCAACTGCACCTTCAGGGACCAGTCGTTCAGCGTCTGCATGTTGGAGACATACTTATTCGCGGCGTTATAGATCTCCGAATAATACGACTCTGCATCCTTATTGACAGTCTTTTGGTTCTTGCCGGTCCCGGTCGTCTTTGTGCGGGATATGCCAAAATTGGACTGCATATTTTTCTGTATGGCAGCCCATCCGCTTCCGGACAATCCTGACTGCTGCAGCTGTACCGACCAGAGATTCTGCGTTACTTTCGCATATGCCGCCGTGCCCTTCTTGACGTGCTGTAGCACTTGATCCCAGTAATACTGCTCATCCGCCAGGGATACCTTCTGGCTCTTTTTGTACTTCGACAGCCATGCGGTGGCCTTGTCGTAGACCAGCGCGGACATCTTGGTGGATTCTTTGCCCGCCAAGGATGCCTTGTCACGGATGCCGAATGCAACGCCGTTTGCGATCTGTTGACCGATTAACCTACGCCATTTTTTCGATGGCGACTGAATAACATTATCCTTGGTTACCGCTGCATGTGCCTGACGTATCATACTGACTGCCGCATTTACAACTCCATCCGTACCGCTCCGGATGCCCTGTGCTACACCAGCGGATAAATTATAGCCTGTATTTTCAAAAGCATTCCTATAGGATGCAATCGCATTCTGCGCTGCCGAGGCCAGCGCGCCGGCCGCCTGTGCGGCTTCTGCTATGTGCGCCCTGAGTGCTTCGACGTATTTCCCCGCCGAGTCATCACCTGCGATTTTAAATTCAGACTGTTTCTCATCCGCCGCATCCGCGCCGGCCTGCGCCACATTGCCCGCCGCAGTACCGACCTCATCAGAATGTCCTTCTATCTCCGGAGCGGCATCCCCGGCAGCGTCCCCGATGACTTTTGACAGCGTCGACGTATCCACGTTCTCACTTATAGCAGATATCAGCTGGTCATATGCAGCCGCCATCGCTCCTGTATCTCCGGACTGGATTCCGGCCGCGATCTCAGGTGCGATCTCTATTCCTGCACTCCGGGCGACTTCCGAAAGCCCCTCAAGCTTGCCTTGCACGCTGCCGTTCAGTGCATTGACCGCAGCGTCAATATTCCCTTCGCTTAATGACTGCTCGATACCGTCCGGTATATCGGCGCCCACTTTCCGGGCTGCTTCCACAGCACCAGAGAAAGCGTTCTGGACATCTTCCGATACTTCCGCGCCCTCGTACGCGATCGCATCATTCAGCGCGTCATACAGCCCATCGTACTGTGACGGATCCGGTGGATCCACCTTGAAAGCTTCATTGATCAGCGTCTGGTTGCGCGCCTGAATCTCCGCACCATGCTCGCTGGCGTCAAGCGCCTGCAGCTGGTCATACATCATATCCTGTATCTTTTTGCGGTCTTCCTCGCTCCCGCTTGTCCATGCCTCCGTGATCTCATGGATTACGTTCGCACCCTCCGGACCGAGATCGCTCAGATACTGGAAGAACTCCTGAGAAATTCCATTGCCAACGTCTTTGCTCAGAGTTTCCAGATCACTATAATACTGTTTTATGCCGTCCGCATAAGAGGCCATGTTTTTCTGCATATCCTCCAGCGACACTTCCTCGCCGCCATTGAAGGCATCAAACAGGCTGATCTTGCTGTCAGTTGTCTGCTGAATATCGTCCTTCAGGGTATCGAATTCTTCCCGGACACCCTGCAGCGCTTCCCTCTGTGCCTCAGCACCGGCCTTCGCGGCCTCCGCCGCTTTTTCTGCCGCTTCAGTCTCGTCTTCAAGAGCCTCTGCGTCTCTCTCCGCCGCCTCCGTAGACTCATCAGCGGCCTCTGCACTTCTATGCCGCTGTACTGCCAGCTGCTTTTGCTTCGATATAGCATCATCTGTGAGTTGGCCATTCTCATCAAAGACCGCGTTCTCATCCTCAACTGCATCTTTGGTGATCCCGTACTTTTCCCTTACCGTGTCCAGAGCCTTCGCGGTATCATCATATATTTTCTGCCCGTCCCTGACAACTTTATTTGCTTCTTCCTGAGCTTTCTGGGCCTCCAGTAAATCAAGATACAGACTGTTTACTTCACCGTCATAATCCCCGTACAGGCCATTGTTCTTGATCAGGGACTCGTTATTCTTTTTTAGTGCATCATCATACTTTTTCTGTGCCTCCTCGACTGCGTTTGTAGCCTTGGCTGCATTCAATTCTGCATCAAAAAGTGCCTTGTATACTTCCTCCTGCGCCTCCATCGCAGCCTGTTGGAGCAATAAGGTTTGTTGGTTCGCGATGAGGTTTTCAATTTCTTCATTAGTCAGCTTGACGCTTCCTGTCTCTTCATCATAAGCTGCCGCCAACTCCGGAATACTTGACGCCAGATCCGAGACAATCTGCTTCATCTGAAACTTCTGAAACTCCGTCTTTTCCGTCTCGGAATTCAACTCCAGCAGAGTATCCTTGTACGTCTCCAAATTCCCGACATCCGACTCTGCACCAGACATGGTATTCTGAGCGTTTTCAAGCGTCTCTTTGATCTCATCATTTGCCGCCTCGATGTCATCGATAAACTTTTCCAGTTCAGTCTTTTGTGGAGTAATCACATCTGTAATTCCACCGATAACATCTGTCACACCTTGTACTACGCCGCGAAGTGGACCTTTCACGTAATCGTACGCCGCAATTCCAAGCCCCTCTAACGCGGAATTCATGGTGGTCAAATCCCCAGACAGGTTATCCTGCATAATCGCGGCGGCTTCGTCTGCTGCCCCGCTTGCATTCCGCAGGGAATCCTCGTAATTCGAAATCTGTCCGACACCCTCATTCAGGATCATATTCAGACCGCCAACAGATCGGGAAGTGAATGTGGACGACAACGCCGCCGCACGTTCCGCATCGCCCATACCCTGCGTTGCGGCTTCCACATCGGTCATAATGTCCGTCAGATCACGGAAATTTCCATTTGCGTCCGTGACTTCCACGTTTGTATCACCGATTGCGATCTTGCCGTCTTTCATTTTGGCCGTGATATCGCGCATGATAGCGGACATTTTCGTGCCAGCCTCAGATCCTTTGATACCTTGGTTTGCAAATGCCTCCAAGAAGGATGTCGTTGTCTCAATATCCTGCCCGGCAGCATGCATATTCGCGGCACAGTTTCCGTACGCCTCACCCAACTGCTCCGCTGTGGTATTGCTGTTTGCCTGCGCGAATGCCAGCATGTCCGCAATCTTAATGCTCTCGGATGCCTCCATGCCGAAAGCAGACAGATAATCCGTCACCATATCGGATGCCTGCGCCAGTTCCATGCCTGACGCCGCTGCAAGACTGAGAACGCCGTCGATGCCGGAAAGCATATCGGACGTATTCCACCCGGCAAGCGACATATACTTAAACGCATTTGCCACTTCCGTAGCTGTAAATTTCGTGGATGCGCCCAGTTCTTGCGCCTTTTCCGACATGGCATCAAGATCGCTTCCGGCAGCACCAGAGATAGCCTGCACCTCCGACATAGCAGCCTCAAATGAGCTGCCCACATCGACCACATACTCCGCGGCTTCTTTTGCGGCTTCTCCAACCTTTTGTACACCAGCAACAATCGCATCTGCGGTCAGATTGGCCTTAAGCACATCCCCAAACGTAGATGATTTCTTCCCAGCCTCATCGATATCGTCCCCGGCCTCCTTGACCTCGCGCCCCATCTTGTCGATGCTGGTGGCGCAGTGGTCGGCGGAGCTGCGAGCCTCGTCGAGATACTTGGCATTCTTCTCAATCTCACCGTTGGATTTATCCAGCTCGCGCTGGGATTCGCACACCCTCTGATTCCACTCCGCGATGCTGCCGGCTTCTCTGGTATGCGCGATCGTCTGCTTCTCGACGGCTTTTTCGAGCTCTTCGACGGCCTTCGCCTGCTTCTTGTATTCGTCGGTGCTTTCGTCCATCTTCTGGAGCTCCTTGCGGGCCTGCTCCAAATCTTTCTTCAAATCATCGAGACGGTCACCCATTTCTCGATAATTTTTATTTGCCTTCTCGCAACCAGCCTTTGCCGCGTCCAGTTTCCGCTGGTACGCCTCCTGCTGTTGGGTGAGCACCTTCTGCTTCTTGGTCAGAGCTTCCATCGAGTTCGCCTGACCATCGAACTCCTCGGACAACCCCTTCAGCTCCGACTGGAACAGGTTCACTTCTTTTTTGGCGGTCTGCACCGCCGCGGTAAATTCTTTCTCGCCGTCAAGGGCTAATACGATACCTATTTTGTTTGCCATGATTTATCCCTCCCGGCGTCTATAAAATCTGCAATCCGCAGTAATATTCGAATCAAAAAGGGACCGCCGAAACAGCCCCTACGGTAAATCATCAATGCCGAATGTCTTCTTTTTTAAGCCATTCATCTCCAGATACTCATCGTAAATCCTGAAAAACTTCCTCGGAGTCATACGAAACAATTCACCCTCCGAATACCCGAGTTTTGTTGCGCCGATATAGAGCAGGCGGGCAACATTCAATCGCTCTGCTGCCCGCTCATCTGGTTTGGGTCGTCGTCCTCATCAGGCTCGGGCATGGAAATGCCATAGGCCTTCAAAATTGCCGCCATAACCTTATTGATGTTATCAACAGTTATAAGCCAACCAACCTGTTTCTCCGTGACGTGCTGCAGTTCGGATTCCGGATTCTTCCATCTCTGGTAATCCGCATCATCATTCAGCAATGTCGCCACGAAAAACCTTATTGCCTCGCTCTGCGTGTCCCGGCTTGTAAGCTTCTCAAGCGCCTCAAACACCGTACAGCCGTAATGGCTCTCTATCGCATCAACAACATTCAGCGTGAAGAGGAAGTGCCTCTCCACGCCGTCAAGTTCAATAGATACGCCAACTGGATTCAGATCGCTCATTTACTCTCCGCCTTCCTGTGTCACGCCGGTGAAGTCCAGATCGAAAATCACCTCGCTGGTCTTCTTATTCTTAGCGGTCAACTTTTTATCCGTCAGATTCTCCAATCGGATAATCAGGTACGGGTCCTTTTCGGACGGCGTAATGTCCTTATCGCCCTTGGTGGCCCCGCTGAGAGTGATCTGCTGGCCATAATGCTCTTCTCCGAACTCAAACGGGAAGAAGTGACCGGATTTACCATCCTCACCGTACAGATCCTCGAAGTTTTCATTCTTCTTGACTGTACCAGTCACGGCGCCCTTCGTGCCGTTCCACTTGATCTTCGCATCCTCGCCGATCATCTCCTCGACGGTGTGGTTTTTGTTCGCCTCGCCGAGATCCTGCGACAGATCCGGGATCTGCACGTCATCCTTCAGACCAAGGATCCTGTTGATGAACTTCTTCGCCGCGTCGAGTGCCGTGAACTCCTTCTCGTCCTTCCAGTCTCCGTTCTCGAGCTGGAACATGCTCCCCTCCATGGTCGTATGGGAAAACGTCACCTGTTCCTGCTTAGTGGCGTTTTCGTCATTAGGTACACGGAACTGCGTCTTGAGATAGATCTTCGCCCTGAAGACCAGTTTATTGTTCCGTTTGGATTTACCGACGAAACCGATACCGACATACGGCGCGATATCGTTCGAATTCCGGAGCATGCCGCCTTCATCGGTGAGGCTGTGCCCAAGCATGAACGCCTCGTTCTCCATGGTAGGCTCGTTCAGCTCAAGGCTGATCGTTCCACCAGTGACAGAGGTATCCGTCTCGACTGCCCGGTCGTCACCATAATCCTTGACGTCATTCGATGTCGGGGAACCGTTCACGTTCGCGGCAGGACCAATCTCCCTAGCGTCGGTATACTTCGCCTTTGCAAGGCTCTTCGATACCTTCTCATTCAGCTTTGCAGCTACAATGTACTCAAAACCAATCTTTGCCATTTTCTTTTCCTCCTTTAACTTTTCAGGTCAGCGACACGCTTCTCTTGCGTGCCGGTTGTTGTGTTTATTGTTTCACGTATTTCTTTACGCGCTCCTCAAACCGCTTCTGAATGATTTCTTTGGTCTGCGGCTCCGCTTGTGCGATAGCCTTTTTTATGACCGGATGCGCCTTCTGCTTTGCTGTCCCATATTCCAGATATGCCAGTTTCTCGGCATTCCGGACTCCTCGCGCATTTGCCCCAACAGGACGAACTGCCGCAAAATTGCCGTAAGCATTGGTTTTTGCCTTGGTTGGTGAGATGGATGCCGCTAGGCTGCCATCCGCATACCCACGGTTCGCTGCTGATTGAATATTCGACTGCAAAGCCTCCACCAGAGTCGGAGCGGCTGCATCAATGCATTCCTTCGCCACCTCGTTGATGTCTGTGGACAGATCAGACAGGCCATTCATCAGCTCATCCAGTGCATCTAAACCGCTCAAATCAAGTCTCGCCATACGGATCATCCTCCTCGATATTGCAGGAAAACACCAGATGCGTGATCCCGGTGTCATTCTCAAACAGCGTGGTGATATCGGAGACCGTAAACCCCGCATCACGCAGCCGAGCCCGGATCGCCTTGCGGATCCCAACATAATTCACTGGACTTTTTGCCGTGCCACGTTTAAACCAGTGCACCTGCATGTAATGCACCCACTCCAGATCCCGGTCATCACCAAAATCTCCCGGCGCCTCTAGCTCAGGGTTGTAGACGATCCACTCATCCGGCGGTTCCTCCAGCGGACAAGACAACGGCCAGATGTTGTCATTCACCAGATTAGACAATGCCGTCTCGACTTTCTGGTTTACATTCACACTGCCACCTCCTGTCAGCTGCAGATGATCTCGATCATGGATTTGTCGTTCCTATAAGTCCGCACGATGTCGTACACCGACCCATCATACTCAATCTGGCTGGCATACTCTTTCTTCTTACCAACCATGTGGGCAGACAGTTCCCAGTCTTCCCGGCGGGTTTCCAGAACCATTTTGATCTGGATGTTTGATCGCAGCGCCTCATAAAATTCTGCGCGGGTAACTGATTTTTGTCGAACAAAAACAGGGATCTCCTGCTTTTCCGTGACTGGAAATCCGTCAGTATCTTTGCTGTTCGTAATGATCAGCAATTTTGCCTCCTCATCCACCGAGATCACCACCCACCTTCGGATAATCACCGGATAACGCCATGGCATCTTTCAGGGCAGCATAAGCTGCCCTGAATTTCTCACTGTCGCTGTCGTACCCGTAATTTGCTTTGCAGTACAATGTGATTGCCCGCTCGCAGAGCGGCTCTTCCAGATCGGTCACGTACACCCCGGCAATATCCAGGTCGCGCACCGCAGATCCCACCAAAGCAGTAAGCTCCGTCCTGGCGGTCGCAGATTTCACACGAACCTTCGCCATCAAGCTGTCAATGTATCCCTCCGGAATATTCATTCAGCATCACTCCCCTGCTGCTTTAGGAACTCCGCGATAATGGCATCCTTCTTGGTGGCTGTTATGGTGTAGCCTCGTTCGCCTGCGATCCGCTTGATATCCGCCACGGTCAGCTGCTGCAGATCTGAAGCGGTATATTTTCCGGTAGTGATAAAGCCATCGGATACCATGCCCCGCGCAATCGCTGCCGCCGCAACCGCCATCGGATTCTCCTGCAACGTCGTGTCTGCGAAATCCAGCTCAAAGACTTTCTCCTGCGTCTCGCTGACGATTGAGGAGATCTTCTTATCCACTGTGACATTCTCGACGCGGATGATCAAGTAGGGATCATTGGTTGTCGGCTTGATCTTCTTGCCGCCCTCGCCGTTCTGGGAGCCTATGATGATTTCCTTGTCGTAGTATTCCGGCATGAACGCTATCGGGAAGAAGTGTCCGGATTTCTGATCTTCCGTGTACGGCTGGCCATAGTCCGCGATGTACTTCACGGTGCCCTGCGGTTTTCCGTCGAGCCCGTTCCACGCAATCGTCATGCCCGGCTCGATCAGGTCCTCCACCTTTTTATTGCCGTTGTCACTGCCCAGTTCTTGGGACTGATCTGGGACTTTAATATGATCAGCCCCTGTTATTCCCCCGCCTTTTCCGTCAGCAGAGCATGCGCTTTCATGGTCTTCACGCCGCCGTCAGCGATCGCATAGCCGCAGTAGTCGGTCGTACGAGCCTTGATGTGCTCTTCGGTGGACACAGACACCTGCTTGTTGATGTTCGCATGATAGCCGCGCTTCGCATCAGAAAACAGGATTTCTCCGTCCTTCATGGAGCCGTCTTCTTTGACAATGCATCCAAGTACCTTATATACGCCACCGTTGATAGGATCTGCAACAAAGATCGGCCTCCCATTCTTATCAACAACATTAGCCAGCACGTTCCAAATCGTGTGGGAGTTTGCGTACGCCGCCGGAGAATACCCACTCTTGATCTTACCTCTCGCGGCCGTCAGGTCTTTGTAGGTCACCCCAGTTTCCTTTTCATACTCCACGACCTGCGTCTTCTCAGGATCTTTCGTGAGTGCTGTCACGACGCCCATCGGCTCAGGATGGCTCGGATCCTCGGACGGGCCTTTTCCGTGCGTTGCGCCATAAGCAAGGCCTTTACCCATCTCCTCTGCCATCTCGGACTGGATGTACGGAATGAACTCATCAATCGCCATGTTTTTCAACTTCCACGAAATCGTGACCGCCCTGGACAGCTCACAGCCGTTCAGTTCCATATTGTCGAACTCTTCCTTGCCGTCCTCAGACTCATCCTTCTCAAGGTACCACTTCGCCTCGCTGGAACCTTTCTTCTTGATGATTGTCACTTTACCTTTGACATAGGTCTTCTTGACGTCCTCCCAGTACGGATACATTTCCCCGATCTCTTTCCAGATACCTGCAGCAACCGTTTCCGGGATCACGATCGGAGTGTTCTCGGTGGTATGGGTATACGCCTCGTTCACCAGACGGAACGTCTTGTCTTCATCAGCCGTGAGCTGCTGCCCCATCATGATCTTTGCCCAGGCATTGGTGTACTCCTGGGTTTTGTAGGCCTCTTCCTTTTTCGATGTCGCCGGATTCTGATCGGAGAAGTCGATCACCGTGGTTGTCGACGCTACAGCCGGGGTTCCAGTCAGGTTCTGTACGTTCTGTACACGCTGATTGCCCTGCAGCGCCTGCAGGTTCGCCTGCGCCTTTGTCTGCTCGTCCCACTGGTTATCCAGCGCCTCCACTTCCTTTGCCTTTGCATCCGCTTCTTCAAACTTGCCCTCATTAATGAGAGCCTGCGCGGAGTCCATCAGGCTTTTTCTCTTGTCCAAATAATCCTGATACTTCATCTTTTTACCTTCCTTTCTGCCGCTTCTTACGGCACCATGTTTAATTTTGGTCTGCTCATCAAATCCAGACGTTTCTGGATTTTCTGCAATAAAACAGCAGCGTCGCCGGAATCATCTTCCTGCAACCCTGCCAGTCTCCTTACCTGTTCCATCTGTTCCTTAGTGGGGAGCTTGAACAGTGGCCCCGCTACAAGCGGTACACCTTCTTCCTCCTGCTCCACCGGCGC
>CANQEB010000057.1 GCA_947594085.1 uncultured Lachnospiraceae bacterium
CCGGCTCCGAGGAACGGGAGTGATGCACTGAAGCTTTTGGTGCTGAAAGCTTGCGCTTACAAGGCACAGGATCGCTTTACTTCTGCGGGCGAGATGCTGCGGGCACTGGAGCTGGCGGAGAGCGGGGGATATGCGGAAACGCGGGGCACTGCGGGAGACGGGACGCAGGAGAAAGCGAGCAGTGCTGACAGCTTCCGTGCGAGTGGCGGTTTATCTGGGACTGACAATGTAGCTGGCACGGTTGGCAACAGCACAAGCACCGTGGGCGGTACAGCTAGCACCATAGGTGCGGGCTGGGAGACAGCAGAAACCATTGGGAAACAGACGAAGGGAAAATCCGGAGGCGACAGAACTACAGAATTTGAAAAGACGGTGGGAATAAAGTCCGAGCCAAAAGCTTCTGCTCCAAAGACTGCTGCTCCAACATCGGATACGAAACAAGAAAGTGTACGGAATAAAACAGCAGACACGAAAAGCGATATTTCATTAAAAAATTATCCAGCGTGTAAATGCCTTCGAATATTGACTTATTTGCTGATAGCGTTTTTTGCGTACGGCGAATGGCAGTGGTTTCAAAATTTTTCGGAACTTAGCACGCCTATCGGGAAAAACCTGGGTATTCTGGGAACTATAATTTGTGGTCTCTTTATGGTGTCGTCGTATGACGGAGATTTAAGTCCGAATATTGTGCAAGATAGTGTTTTCTTTTATATTATTGCATTACTACTGCCGCTAAATACGACTGCATTCAGTACAATTGTTAAATTGTGGAGTGACTGGCAGCAGTCAAAGGAGGGATGGACGCCGGTGCTTTCGTGGAGTTCACCCAGTTCGGTCTGGTGGGTCGTCTACGTGATCTTTCTTTTACTGATAATCTTGATTGCAGCTTTGTCAATGAACCTGCAAAAGAGGAAAGTGGAATTGCTGCGCCAGTCTTCATTAAAATCGGAAGAGAGCCTGCTCGTTGAGACCGAAAGTATATTGCTGCAGTATCTGACCTATGTTGGACTTTTGACATTTTTTTATGGCCTATTTGCGATTGGAAGCCTGCTCGGCCTTATAGACCTTGGGATATATGTGGTAGTAATTATAGGCAGCATCATTATATTCAGCGGCATTACCGATTTATGGATTGGGAAACTATCTGTATCTGCTTTTTTGATGTGGATTATACCAACATTCCTTATGGGAGCGGCTTCTATAGATACTTTCATGAAATGGTACCGTTATTTGTACTCTGACGTTGGAAATATTGAATATGCACTATATTTCGGACTCGGGGTATATTTCGTCGTGACCGCTGTGCTGGCTTTTCGCATCCGGGACAGGAGGAAACAGCTGGGATTTTAAGCCAAAAGAGTTTAAGAAAAACTTATACGCAAGAGTTATGAAGAACGACAGAATAAAAGAATTTTTCGTAAATTAGACCAGAGGGACAGATTTATGTTATTTTTATAAATAATGCTATCAGGAAAAGGAGAAAGCGGAAATGAAAAGAAGAATGATGAAAAAGCAGTTATTGGCGGGATTTGCGCTGATGGCAGCGGCATGCTGCACTACGGTTTGCGGTGCACAGGAGACACAGACGGAGGCAGCGGAGGCGGATGTGAGTGCACAGGAGACGTCGGCAGCTGCAGAAGAGTATGGTGATCCGTTCTGGAATTCGGACTCTCTGATCGGCGAGTGGAGATCTGTATGGTGCGACCAGGGAACCGTGACATCTACAATTTGTTTTTTGTCGGATACTACAGGGGTGCTTGAAGAGGAAGAATTCCAGTATACCTGTGAGGATGGGAAGCTGACGTTTCCATTCACGATGGAAAAAGACGGGATGACAGTAAGCGGAGAATTTGTGAAGGTAGAGGATACGGATCCCGTAGAATACGGGTTGAACGAGGATGGGTTTAAAAGAAACAGGTATTTTGCAGTGCCGGATGAAGACTATAAACTTGTTTTGTCAATAACAGAACCGGATAATTCCGATCCGCTCAGTCCAAAAGAAATCAACTTCCAGGTAGTATATTTGAAAGCGTTGGCCCAGAACATCTTTTTTGCAAATATGCTTGAGGGGCATACCTGGGATGTGAATGGCAAAACATTGGAAATAGCTGAAGATGGCAAGCTGAACCTTGACGGCGGAGAGGTGACCGGCCAGCTGTCTTCTACATCGATTATGATGATCAACAATATGAAATTTCATTCGCTGCTGACGATGAGCTGGGATGACAGTTATGAGCAGATTGACTATTTTGTAAAAGATATTACCGAGGATGCCATAACGCTTGAAAAAGCAAGGGGCTCTGAGGATACAATTATGCTTACTCTAAAACAACAGGAGTAGCACCGTGATTGGACATTTTAAGACGAAGGGCTGGTTTTCAACAGAAAATTGAGTTTGAAGGAGAAAAGATGGACGAGTTAAATATCCGGGGCAGTATGTTTCATGAGGGAAATATGTTTACGCGGATGCGAACAATTGCTCTGGCGGAGAATCTGCCGGAAACTTACCGTGCACTGCAGTATATGAGAGAGCAGCACGAGGGGCAGTTCAGAAAGCCGGGGAAATATTCCGAGATGCAGATCCCTTATATCAATCATCCTCTTCTGATGGCTTGTCAGGCGCATGCATGTGGAGTCAAGGATGATGCGTTGCTCGCAGCGATTCTGCTTCACGATGTGGTGGAGGATACGGGGGTAACAGCTGATCAGCTTCCGTTTACGGATGAAATAAAGGAAATAGTATCCTTGGTTACTTTTTCTCTGTCTATGGACAGCACGAGAGGACAGAGGAGACAGGCAAGAGAAGATTACTATCATAAGATATCACAAAACGGAAAAGCCTGTGTGGTAAAAATCATTGACCGTTGCAATAATATATCCACTATGGCGGGCAGCTTTAGTCATGAGAGAATGATAGGATATATACGCGAGACAGAAAAATATGTATTGCCGTTGACGGATATTCTGAAGAATAACTATCCGGAGTACAGCAATCTAGCTTTTTTGGTAAAATATCAGATTATCAGTGTTTTGGAAACGATAAAGTATTTGATGTAGAATAGAAGTAGTATATTCAGCATCGAATCAAATGTCATGTATGCCGATGGAGTCGAGGCTAGATCCAAGGGGTGGATGCAGTGCTGGGATTCTTGAAGCGCATATTCGAAAAACTTTAATTGAAATTGTGGAGGAGAGGGAGTTCAATGTACGGAGCGTTTATCGGCGATATTGTTGGCTCGAAGTATGAGTTTAATAACATAAAAACGAAGAATTTTCCGCTTTTTTCAAAAGGATGTGACTATACAGACGACACGATCATGACGGTGGCGGTGGCAAAAGCAATCCTGCAAAGTCGGCGAGGGCAGGCTGAAAAAGGCAGGGATGACAAGGGATTTCGGGAGCTTCTGATCGAATCTATGCAGGATTTTGGCAGAAGATATCCGGCTCCGACGGGAGGTTATGGAGCCAGATTCTGGGACTGGCTTCACGATCGGTCGCCAGAGCCTTATGGGAGTTATGGAAATGGATCAGCCATGCGTGTTTCCCCCTGCGGCCTTGTGGCGGCCAGTATGGACGAAGCATTGGCGCTGGCACAGGTCAGTGCCGAAGTCACCCACAATCATCCGGAGGGGATCAAAGGAGCGGAGGCTGTTGCTGCAGCGATATTTTTGGCAAAATACGGTAAAACGAAGGAGGAGATCCGGCAATATATCAGCGAAAATTATTATGATCTGAATTTCACGCTCGATTCGATAAGGAAAACGTATCATTTTGATGTCTCTTGCTAGGGCTCAGTGCCGCAGGCTATTGTTGCCTTTTTTGAGTCGGAGAGCTTTGAGGATGCGATTCGGAATGTGATCTCAATCGGTGGAGACTGCGACACTACGGGAGCCATCACGGGTTCGATCGCATGGGTTTATTATGCTGTGCAGACAAGGGGCTGTGAGGGATGGGTGAAAAATGAAGTCGAACCTTCCATGCTGGAGATCAAAAAGCAGGCAATGGTGTATCTTCCGACAGAATTTATTGAGATCGCGGATGAATTCCATGAATTGTGTGAGGAAATAAATATGGAATAGAGGCATTTGTAGACAGGATCGCTAGGTTTGAAAATGACCCTCTGGTGTGTTCTTTGGATGGGAACGATAACTGGGTTCTCAATCAGAATTGGTATTCAATGTTTGCCAATGGTATGTATGATTATTGCTCTATTTTAGAAGAGGAAGTGAACAAGATCATTAAAGCGAGAAAAAGGAAGGGTGTGTAATAGTAAAAAGCAGAAATTCAAAATCATTTCCATCTTGAATGGGTTTTCCTTTCCTTTATGCATCATTATTTGTAGGAGGGAAGATGAGAAGAAAATCGCAAGAAACTGACTCCTACAGAAGAAAAAGACCTGCGAATGAAGCCATAAAAGGCATCTATATATCAGGTGAAGCGACAAACTCACCTGCCAGTTTCTGCGAGATTACACTGGTCTGCCTATCTTCCCAAACCTACAGCCAGAGGATATTGAGGACGTAACAGAACGCTATCAGGCTTTCCTTTTATCCCCATTGTATACTATGAGGGACTGGGAACTGGACGGCGAATCTGTACCTGTCGGACAGGATCAACTTACAGGGCGGGCTGGAGGAATACATACCGGACTTCACTTACAAGCTGGTGCGGGTGCATAGATATGGGAACGATGATCTTAAGAAAAGGCGGAATGAGATGCCTCTTGTAATGATGATCAATCGGATCCAAAGCCCGGAGGATTTCATGGAACTGATCAATACTTCGCGGGATTATGTGGATGAGATCTATAATGGGGCGACATCAGACATCCGGGCGGTTTATCAGGATATCCGGTGGGCTCTGTTACAGAAAATGAATGTGCCAGTGGAAGAGGCCAGGGAAAAGATGGCAAAATTGAAGGATAGCGGCATGGGAAATCTGTTTGCGAGTATGGAGAAAATGGACATACAGGCGGAGCGCCGGAACACACAGTTGGCCAGACAGGATGCAGAGGCCGCTTCGGCAGTTGAACAGTTTTGGCAATATAAGTAAAATATCGTGCATAATGGGAAAGATGAAACGATTAATGTGACAGTTATGCTGTAAGGAGGCCCCGGAAAGCCCTTGAAATATCAGCAGATAGAAAGTTAAATAGAAGTACAAGATAGAGAAGAATTTTGAAGAAATGAACAAAAATATATCTGACAACAGATACCAGCCTTCGCCAACAGCGCCGGTGTACGCCGCGATTGGCGGAGGCTTCCTGTATTATAAGAAAGAAAATGAAAAAAACTATTGACAAACGGATTGCATGGTATTATATTATCAACGTAGATGTTAGCACTCGATCAAGTAGAGTGCTAACAGGAAGAAAGGAGGAGCTCAGATGCAGTTGGATGATCGAAAGTGGACGATCCTGAAAGCGATCATCAAGACCTATCTGGAGACCGGCGAGCCAGTCGGTTCGAGGACGATATCGAAATATGCAGACTTGAATCTGAGCTCTGCTACCATAAGGAATGAGATGTCGGATCTTGAGGAGATGGGATTGATTCTTCAGCCGCACACTTCGGCGGGGCGCATTCCATCTGACGCAGGCTATCGGCTTTACGTGGACTACATGATGCAGGAGAAGGATCGTGAAGTCATGGAAATGAAGGAGCTTGTGCTGCAGCGTCAGGATAAGATGGAACTTCTGCTCAAGCAGATGGCAAAGCTGCTCGCGACGAACACGAACTACGCGGCTATGATCTCCGGTCCACAGTATCACAGGACAAAGCTAAAATTCATACAACTCTCGATTGTCAGTGATACGCAAATCCTTGCGGTGATTGTCGCAGAGGGGAACATCGTCAAGAACAAGATGATTCAGATCGAACACGGACTTGATCAGAAGACGATTCTGGAGTTGAACATTTTGCTCAACAGTGCTTTGAACGGATTGACACTCGAGGAGATCAATCTGGGCACGATCGCGAAGCTGAAGGAGCAGGCCGGCATTCACAGCGAGGTGGTCAACCGGGTGTTAGACGCGGTTGCAGAGTCGATCCAGAAGGAAGAAGAGGTCGAGATCTACACGAGCGGTGCGACCAACATTTTCAAATACCCGGAGCTGAGCAGCAGTGAGAAAGCGAGCGAGCTGATCAGCGCGTTCGAGGAGAAGAAGGATCTGGTCGACATGATCAGCCAGGACGCCCAGACGGATGAGACCGGGATTCAGGTGTATATCGGACAGGAATCGCCGCTTGCGACCATGCAGGATTGCAGTGTGGTCACGGCCACATATGAGCTTGGTGAAGGAATGTATGGAAGAATTGGCGTAATCGGGCCGAAGCGCATGGATTACGATAAGGTAGTCAATACGTTGAGAACCTTGATGGCGCAGCTTGATCAGATCTTCAAAAAAGAATAGAAAGGTGGAAGACCGTTGGAAGAGAACAGGGATGAAGAGCTTCGCGAAGAAGCGTCGGAGGAGAGCTTGAAGGAAACTTCGGAAGAAACTGGCGAGGCGTCGGCGGGAGCCGAAAGTCAGGAAGTGAATAATACAGAGTTGTCAGACGGAACATCGCAGGAGTCCGCGGAGGAAACGAGGCAAGAGACATCTGATGCCGATGAGAACGTTCAGGGTGAGGACGCTGAGGCTGAAGAAGAACAGGACGAGGACGATGCTTCCCAGGATGAAGAGATCGGGGACAATGAAGCTGCAGAGAGTCAAGGGCAGGGAGAAAATGTTCGGAGAGGTCTCTTCGGAAAGAAAAAAAAGGATAAGAGAGACCAGCAGATTGAGGAGCTGACCGACCGGGTACAGCGGCAGCTGGCCGAGTTCGACAACTTCCGCAAGCGTTCTGAGAAGGAAAAATCGGCGATGTACGAGATTGGCGCGAAGAGCGTGATCGAGAAGATCCTGCCGACGATCGACAATTTTGAGCGCGGCTTCGCGGGACTTACCGACGAGCAGAAGGAAGACCCGTTTGTGCAGGGTATGGAGAAGGTTTACCGGCAGATGATGACGACGCTCGAGGGCATCGGGGTCACTCCGATTGAGGCGGTCGGCAAGCCGTTCGATCCGAATTTCCACAACGCGGTGATGCATGTGGAGGACGAGGAGGCGGAGGAGAACGTCGTTGTCGAAGAGTTCCAGAGGGGCTATCTCTATCGAGATGCGGTAGTCCGTCACAGTATGGTGAAGGTCGCAAACTAAACGAGAGCTCAGGCTGCGGATCATGGGCGGCAGGAAAAGCTGCAGGCCGCCGGATGCAGAGCAGCGCGGTCAGAGACAGGTATAAGGCAACAGCGATTTACAGATAAATAGGTATGGAAACTGATATATAAACAGGTATGCAAAAAGGAGGAAACTATTATGAGCATTATCGGTATTGATCTGGGAACCACAAACAGCTGTGTGGCAGTGATGGAGGGCGGTAAGCCCGTCGTCATCACAAACACGGAGGGGTCGAGAACGACTCCGTCCATCGTAGCATTTTCCAAGAACGGTGAGCGTCTTATCGGTGAGTCCGCAAAGCGCCAGGCCGTGACGAATGCGGATCGCACGATCTCTTCGATCAAGAGACATATGGGCAGCGACTATCGCGTAGAGATCGACAGCAAGAAATATTCTCCGCAGGAGATCTCCGCGATGATCCTTCAGAAGCTGAAGGCGGACGCTGAGAACTACCTTGGCGAGAAGGTGACGGAGGCGGTCATCACCGTGCCGGCCTACTTCAACGACGCGCAGCGTCAGGCGACGAAGGACGCGGGCAAGATCGCTGGCCTCGACGTAAAGCGTATCATCAACGAGCCGACGGCGGCGGCGCTGGCTTACGGCCTCGACAATGAGAAAGAGCAGAAGATCATGGTCTACGACCTCGGCGGCGGTACGTTCGACGTATCCATCATCGAGATCGGCGAAGGCGTCATCGAGGTGCTCGCGACGAACGGCAACAATCGTCTCGGCGGCGACGATTTCGACCAGAAGATCACGGACTACATGATTCAGGATTTCAAGAACAAGGAAGGCATCGATCTCTCCAACGACAAGATGGCGCTGCAGAGATTGAAGGAGGCGGCCGAGAAAGCGAAGAAGGAGCTTTCCTCCTCCACCACGACCAACATCAACCTTCCGTTCATCACGGCGAACGAGACCGGCCCGAAGCACTTCGAGATGGATCTGACCAGAGCGAAATTTGACGAGCTGACGCACGATCTCGTAGAGCTGACCGTCATTCCGGTGCAGAACGCGCTGAAGGATGCGGGGCTCTCCGCGAGCGAGCTCTCCAAGGTGCTCCTCGTGGGCGGTTCCACACGTATTCCGGCTGTGCAGGACAAGGTAAAGCAGCTGACCGGCCATGAGCCGAACAAGAGCCTGAATCCGGATGAGTGCGTAGCGCTGGGCGCTTCCATCCAGGGCGGCAAGCTCGCGGGCGACGCGGGCGCAGGCGATATCCTTCTTCTGGATGTCACTCCGCTGTCGCTGTCCATCGAGACGCTCGGCGGCGTCGCGACGAAGCTTATCGAGCGCAACACGACGATCCCGACCAAGAAGAGTCAGGTGTTCTCGACCGCGGCCGACAATCAGACCGCAGTGGACATCCACGTTGTGCAGGGCGAGCGCCAGTTCGCGAAGGACAACAAGTCCCTCGGCCAGTTCCGTCTGGACGGGATTCCGCCAGCAAGAAGAGGCGTGCCGCAGATCGAGGTTACGTTCGATATCGACGCAAACGGTATCGTGAATGTGTCCGCGAAGGATCTCGGCACCGGCAAGGAGCAGCATATCACGATCACGTCCGGCTCCAACATGTCCGACGCAGAGATCGACAAGGCGGTCAAGGAAGCTGCCGAGTACGAGGCGCAGGACAAGAAGAAGAAGGAAGCGATTGACACGAGAAACGATGCTGACGCGATGGTGTTCCAAACCGAGAAGGCTCTCGAGGAAGTGGGCGACAAGATCGACGCATCCGACAAGGCTGCTGTCGAGGCTGACCTGAACGCTCTCAAGGAGCTCGTCGAGAAGACGAACCCGGAGGATATGACCGACGCGCAGATCGCGGATCTCAAGGCGGGTAAGGAGAAGCTGATGGAGAGTGCGCAGAAGCTCTTCGCGAAGGTCTACGAGCAGGCGCAGGGCGCTGCCGGTGCAGCAGGCGCGGGTCCGGATCCGAACATGGGCGGCGCGGCAGGCGGAAGCGCACCGCAGGATGATGACGTCGTGGACGGAGATTACAGAGAGGTGTAAGGCGGCGCCGCGAAGATTGTGAAGCAATGTGGAAGCCATATTTTCGCCGGGAGCCGGCCATGGCCATGCGAAGCTGTGAAACGACGAAAACGGCGAAGGTGTTTTCCTGACAGATGATAAGAAATGCGATACCCCTGGAGTGGTAAACTTCAGGGGCATCGTTGAGTAAATTCCGAATTTTTTCAGAATAGCGACCGCCCTGGGCGGTTCGGGAGGTTATAGAGTATGGCGGAGAGCAAACGTGATTATTACGAGGTCCTCGGCGTGGACAAAAACGCGGATGATGCGGCTCTGAAGAAAGCATACCGTGCTCTGGCAAAGAAATATCATCCGGACATGAATCCGGGAGACGCTGAGGCAGAGAAAAAATTTAAGGAAGCGTCGGAGGCGTATGCGGTCTTGAGCGACCCGGAGAAGCGCAGACAGTACGATCAGTTTGGTCACGCGGCGTTCGAGCAGGGTGGACCGGGCGGCTTCGGCGGTTTTGACGGATTCAATTTTAGCGGAGATATGGGCGATATCTTTGGCGATATCTTCGGCGATCTCTTCGGCGGTGGCAGACGGCGCGGCGGCTCGAACGGCCCAATGCAGGGCGCGAACCTGCGGACGAGTGTGCGAGTGACGTTTGAGGAAGCGGTTTTCGGCTGTGAGAAGGAGATTGAGCTGACGCTGAAGGACGAGTGTACGAACTGTCACGGTACTGGCGCGAAGCCGGGCACCTCGCCGGAGACCTGTCCGAAGTGCGGCGGCAGAGGCCAAGTCGTCTTCACGCAGCAGTCACTGTTCGGCACGGTACAGAACGTGCAGACCTGTCCGGATTG
Organism: uncultured Lachnospiraceae bacterium; assembly: GCA_947594085.1. Lineage (GTDB taxonomy): Bacteria > Bacillota > Clostridia > Lachnospirales > Lachnospiraceae > Choladousia. The sequence goes on from CANQEB010000057.1 coordinate 10,054, forward strand.
TCACGGCAGCGGAAAGATCGTAAAGGAGAAATGTCCGCATTGCTCCGGCACAGGCTACACTTCCAGCCGGAAAAAGATCAAGGTGACGGTTCCTGCTGGTATCGACAACGGTCAGAGCATCCGCATTCGAGAGAAAGGCGAACCTGGAACGAACGGAGGGCCGAGGGGCGATTTGCTTGTCGAAGTGATTGTCGGCAGACATCCGGTATTCCAGAGACAGGATATGGATATTTATTCAACTGTGCCTATGACGTATGCGCAGGCGGCGCTCGGTGGAGATATCCGCATCAGTACGGTAGACGGTGATATTGTCTACACAATCAAACCAGGTACGCAGACGGATACAAAAGTACGGTTCAAGGGAAAAGGTGTTCCGTCCTTGCGCAACAAAAACGTGCGTGGTGACCATTACGTGACGCTTGTGGTTCAGGTGCCGACGAAGCTCAATGAGGCTGCAAAGCAGGCGCTACATGAGTTTGATCAGGCGACAGGCAACAGCCTGAATCAGGCGGCGGGCACGGAGAAGAAGGGCGAGAAAACGAAGAAGAAGAGTTTCGTCGACAAATTAAAGGAGACGTTCGAAGATTGACGCAAACGCCGCGATAGGCAGGAACATCTCCGGGTGGACACCCCTATAGGTCCTTCCCGGAGACGTCCTGCCTTTACGCGGCTGTTTCTGATAGTCGGTATTAAATATGGAGGTATGTATGAGGTGGAATAAGTTTACATTAAAGATATTGACCGAAGTTGAGGACGTCGTAATTTCCTCGCTGGCGGATGCCGGTGTGGAAGGGGTTGAGATTGAGGACAAGGTGCCGCTCTCGGAGTCGGATAAGCAGCAGATGTTCGTGGACATTTTGCCGGACGGACCGGAGGACGACGGAATTGCATATCTGAATTTTTATCTGGAGGAGGACGCGGACTGCGATGCGATTCTTGCTCGCGTGCAGGAGGAGCTGGATTCCCTGCGGATGTTCATGGACATTGGCGAGGGCACAATCACGCGCAGCCAGACCGAGGATAAGGACTGGATCAACAATTGGAAGGAATACTTCCACCAATTCTACGTGGACGATATCCTGATTATTCCCTCATGGGAGGAACTGAAGGAAGAGGACCGCGACAAGATGGTCATCCACATCGATCCGGGCACCGCGTTTGGCACCGGAATGCACGAGACGACGCAGCTGTGTATGCGGCAGCTGAAGAAGTATGTGACGCCCGAGACAGAGCTTCTTGACGTGGGAACGGGCAGCGGCATCCTGTCGATCGTTGCGCTGAAGCTCGGCGCGAAGCATGCGGTCGGGACGGACCTTGATCCCTGCGCGATCACGGCGACCAAAGAAAATCTTGGGGCGAACGGTATTCCAGAGGGCGCGATGGATGTCATGATCGGAAACATCATCGACGACAAGCAGGTACAGGATGCGGTTGGCTACGGGAAGTATGACATCGTGGTCGCAAACATTCTGGCGGAGGTGCTTCTGCCCCTTACACCGGTCATCGTGAACCAGCTGAAGCCGGGCGGGATCTACATCACGTCGGGGATCATCGATGAGAAGGAGACGACCGTCGTTGAAGCGGTGAGGGCGGCCGGACTCGAGCTGGTTGAGGTGACGCGGCAGAACGATTGGGTGTCGGTGACGGCGCGGAAACTTCGTGTTTAGTTCACTAAAGACACAACACAGCCCGGCAAAGGGGCTTGCTGTGTCAGGGGCAGATCATTGAGGGC
>CANQEB010000058.1 GCA_947594085.1 uncultured Lachnospiraceae bacterium
GCTATATCCTTCCCACTACCGGGCGGATTCGGGACTTTCACCCGTTAGAAACGTGCGCCGCCGGGCGCACTATAAAAAGAGAGCTGTTGCAAGAACGAACTTGCAGCAGCTCTGACTCGCTATGAGCGCTTCACATTCCCTTACTCTGCTGCCTCTGCAGCCGTCGTCTCCGCTTCTGTCTCGGCCTCAGCCTCCGCGTCGTCCTCAAACGGGATCACCGCTCCTTCGTACGTCTCATTGATGAAATTCTTGATCTCATCAGACTTCAGCACGGACACCAGCGCCTGAATACCCTCATTCTTCTCGTTGCCTTCTTTCACCGCGATCACGTTTACGTAGGTCTTCGCCGCCTCGGAATCCGAGGACTCGTACGCGATGGAATCCTTCGCGACAGAGAAGCCTGCATTCAGAGCATAGTTGCCGTTCATGACCGCATAGGCTACCTCGTCAATCACACGCGGGACCTGCGCCGCCTCAAGCTCCTGGATCTCAACGCCATACGGATTCTCTTCAATGTCGTTTACCGTAGCGGTCAGGCCGGCATCCTCAGCCAGCGTCAGCACGCCGTTGTCCTGCAAAAGCAGAAGCGCTCTCGCCTCGTTCGTCGTATCGTTCGGAACCGCGATCACATCGCCCACATCCAACTCATCGAGGCTTGACTTTGTGCCCGGATAGATGCCGAACGGCTCATAGTGAATACCGCCCGCATTTACGAGATGCGTACCCTTCTCCTCGTTGAAGCTCTCAAGATACGGAATGTGCTGGAAGTAATTCGCGTCGATCTCTTCGCTCTCAACTACTTCGTTCGGCAGAATATAGTCATCAAACTCTTCCACCTCAAGTGTCCATCCCTGCTTCTCCAGAAGCTTCGCTGCCTCCGCGAGAATCTCTGCGTGCGGGGTCGGAGACGCGGCGACCGTGATCGTCTTATCCTCGTCTGCGCTCACGATACCCACCGTGCCCAACGCAGCGGCTGTAGAAACCGCAAGTGACAATGCCAACACTCTTGATAAACTCTTTTTCATAATATCTTTCCTCCTCTTTTCACGCAGACATATCGCTGCGGATTTTTCGAATCTCCCGAGTCCGGGATCTCTCACCACGCTATCATACCACCCGGCCTGTCAAAATTCAACTTTAACTGTATTTTAATTTTCTGCAAAAGCAGCATTTCCCTATCCTCTCGAGACCACTACTCTACGAACAGCGGTGTAGAATAATACCGATCCCCGGAATCCGGCAGCAGTGCCACGATAGTCTTGCCCTTGTTCTCCGGCCGCTTCGCAAGCTCGATCGCCGCGTGAAGCGCCGCTCCCGACGAGATACCGACCAGCACTCCCTCCTGCTTCGCGAGGAGCTTCCCCGCCGCAAACGCGTCGTCATTCTCAATCGGGATCACCTCATCGTAGATGGAAGTGTTGAGCACTTCCGGCACAAAGCCTGCACCGATTCCCTGAATCTTGTGCGGACCCGCTTTTCCCTCCGATAACACGGGAGAACTCGCCGGCTCTACCGCCACGACTTTCACCTCCGGCTTTTTCTCTTTCAAATACTCGCCCACGCCAGTCAGCGTGCCACCGGTGCCGACGCCCGCCACGAATAAATCTACCGCACCGTCCGTGTCGGCCCAGATCTCCGGACCTGTCGTCTTCCTGTGCATTGCCGGATTTGCCGGATTTTCAAACTGTCCCGGAATAAAGCTATCCGGTATCTCCCTGGCAAGCTCCTCTGCCTTCGCGATCGCGCCTGTCATTCCCTTCGCGCCATCCGTCAGAACAATCTCCGCGCCATACGCCTTCAGGATGTTCCGGCGCTCAACGCTCATCGTCTCCGGCATCGTCAGGATCATACGATAGCCCTTCACCGCCGCGATTGACGCGAGCCCAATCCCGGTATTCCCCGAAGTCGGCTCTATGATGACAGAACCCTTTTTCAAAAGGCCTTTTGCCTCGGCATCCTCGATCATCGCCTTTGCGATGCGATCCTTCACACTTCCGGCCGGATTGAAATATTCCAGCTTCACGAGAACTCTTGCCTCCAGGCCAAGGTTCTCTTCTACATTAGTGATCTCGACCAGCGGCGTATTGCCGATTAGTTCCAGCGCACCTTTGTAAATCTTTGCCATTTTTCGATCCTCCTATATTTCCTATCTGTTTACTATGTTTTTGTTGGGAACATTATAGGTCTAAAATATTCTTCTGTCAACTATTATTTTCATTTTTTCAATACTTTTTCTCAGGCCTTCTCAATCCTCCCGCAAATGTCTCCAAATCTGATTTCGGATCATTTCCATTGCCGGTTGATTATATCCCCCTTCTGGCACAATGATATTTGCATTCTTCTTGCTCGGCTCCACGAACTGTTCATGCATCGGCTTGACTGTACTCAAATACTGGCTAATCACGGATTCCAGGCTGCGCGCCCGCTCCAGCACATCCCTCTGGATCCGGCGAATGATCCGCAGATCAGCATCCGTATCTACAAAGATTCGAATATCCATCAATTCACACAGTTCCTTGCTCTCAAAAATAAGAATTCCCTCCACAATAATGACTTTTCCCGGCTTGATGATAACTGTGTCCTTGCTCCGGTTGTGCACTGTATAATCGTAGACCGGGCACTCCACCGAGAGCCCCTGTTTTAGATCCTTCAGATGCCGTATCATCAGCTCTGTGTCAAATGCATTCGGATGATCATAATTCAATCTGCAGCGCTCTTCGTAGGACATCTCATCATGTGCCTTGTAATAATCATCATGCTTTATAATCGTCACTCCGTTGTGGAACTGCGAAGCAATCTGGTTGGTCAGCGTTGTCTTTCCACTCCCTGAACCACCCGCAATCCCAATTACCAATACTTTTCCCATTTTGATTCCTTCTTTCTGATCTTCTGTATATACTTTGCAGAGATTTCTTCCCAGCACAATTTTTTACATATTAACACAATCCATAACATCCCGCAAGAATCGCCAGTTGATCCGTACTTTGCTGCACGTTCGGTGATTCGCATTTTGCTGCATCCCTCCCAATGCCCAAAATTTATCCTATCTAAATTTAAAAAACATTGTCATATTTTAAGACTCCATCACATAAAATAGTAAAAGAAATACATATATGATTTGACATTATGAGTTTTTTCATGTAAAATCATTATGATGAGGCACTTATTGTTGGAGGACATATGAGGACTATTCTGATTACATACATTATAGTGATAAACCTGATCGGTTTCTTTTTGATGGGAATTGACAAACGTCGAGCAATACAGAATCGTTGGCGCATCTCTGAGCGAACGTTATTTTTAATTGCACTTCTGTTTGGCTGTATCGGTGTACAGATCGGAATGTATGTATTTCACCACAAGACAAAACACTCATCTTTTCGTTTTGGGCTTCCGGCCATTTTGATCCTGCAGATCATTCTTTTGATATTTGCCGCGTACCAGTACCACAAATTTGCAAACAGCCCGACACAGGTGGTCAGGCGCGAACTAAATCAAATCAGGGAGCTGGACGCTGACACACTTCAATCCTTTGTCTACAAGAGCAATCTCGGAGAGTCCCAACCTGTTTCTACTGATATTAGCGATACAAGCGCTAATGTCATCGCAAAGTTCTTCCAAAAATTCGAATACCAAATCCTAAGTGAAAAAATAGAAGGCAATCAGGCGGCAGTTAATGTCAATATTACAAACATTGACATGCATAAGCTTGCACAGGATCTTTGCACAAAAATCTTGCAGAAATCCGTGTCCGTATATTCCGAATCCTCGACCTACACGACGGAGGATTACTATCAACTATTGGGGGATGCTTTGGAGGAAAATACATATAATCTCGTAAAAACTTCAGCCACTGTCTATTTGCAGAAAGAACATTCCCGGTGGACGATCCTGTCAGATGATACCCTGGAAGATGAACTCACAAGCGGCTTCATTTCCTACATGAACGATCCATATATTCTGCCCGCATCCACAGCTCTGTCTATCCAGCTCGACGCGTTGAAGGCGCTTACCGCCGAACAATGGGCAGAATATCTTTCCGTCAACGATATCTTTGCCACTTACAATACAGACTATTATCAGGCGATCGATGCAGAATATATCCGACAGATGGCCGAGGCTTTCGATTATGAAATTCTTCGCTGCACGGAAAATGGAGAGGTGGCAAATGCTGTCGTCAGAATCACAAGTATCGATATGAAAAATGTGCTCGATATATACAAAGGGCATCTGCTTTCCTACGCTTCCACCACACAATCCCTGCGCGATGACGATGTGCAGTTCTCCAATGAAACCGCACGTCTCCTGCTGGAATCCCTCGAGGAAAACAACAGTGTCACATCTACAGATATCGATATAAATTTCCGCAACAACGGATCGATCTGGGATATCTCTTTTGATCAGGAATTTACAAATGCCCTTATGGGAAATATGTCCGGTGCGATCAACCAGTTCAATTCTGTCACTCATGACTCCGAGAACGGATCCGTGATCGTCGCGCCAGTGGATTAAGCAAAAACTCTTTCTACGCCTGCAAAATATACTCTGCGATCTGGTCTAGCGCCACTTCCACCTGTTCTCCGGTCTCCATGTCCTTGATGTAGGCCCGGTTTTCCTCGAGTTCCTTCGTCCCGATGATCACAGTTCTCCTGGCCCCAAGCTTATTCGCATACTTCATCTGTGCCTTGGCGCTGCGATCCATGTAGTCAGTCTCTACGATGATTCCCTTTTTGCGCAATTCGTCCACAATTCGATATGCACGGCCGCGCGCCTCTTTCCCGAGAATGCCGACGTACAACGCCACGGACTCCTCCGGCGGAAACTCCACACCTTCTTTTTCCATGAAATATAGGATGCGCTCAATGCCCATGCCAAAACCGACGGATGGAATGTCCTGTTTTTCGTCGATCTCATGAATCAAGCCGTCGTAGCGTCCCCCGCCACAGAGCGTGAATCCTTCAGAATCAACAAACTCAAACACTGTCTTTGTGTAATAGTCGAGCCCACGGACAATACCCGTATCAACCACATACTCGATTCCCATCTCGTCGAGCAAGGCCTTCAGCTCCTCAAAGTGCTCACGGCACTCATCGTCAAGATACTCGATCGTGCGAGGTGCATGGGCAACAACCTCCTTGCAGCCCTCCACTTTACAGTCGATAACGCGCAGAGGATTTTTCTGCATGCGCTCACGGCAAGTCGGGCAAAGCTTGTCCTCATGCTCCTTCAGATACGCAAGCAACGCATTATTGTAGGTCTGTCGGCAGTTCTTACAGCCGATGCTGTTGATGTGAAGCTTCGCATCCTTTAATCCGAGCTTCCCAATGAGTTCTGTGATCAGCGTGATCAGTTCAACCTCCGCGAGCGGACTTGCCGATCCGACAAACTCAACACCGAACTGATGATGCTGCCTTAGCCTGCCGCTCTGTGGCTTTTCATAGCGAAACGCTTGCGTCACATAGTACAACTTTGTCGGCGCCGGTTGCGCATACATATTGTGTTCGAGGTAGGCACGCATTACACCGGCAGTTCCCTCTGGCTTCAGGGTGATACTCCTTCCGCCTTTATCTTCAAATGTATACATCTCTTTCTGCACCACATCCGTCGTCTCTCCGACACCGCGCTGAAACAACACCGTGTGTTCAAACATCGGTGTGATGATTTCGCTCATATGGTAAGTCCTGGCAATCCCCCGGGCAATTTTCTCGACAATCGCGCGTCTGCGCATCTGCTCACCGTACCAGTCTTGTACACCTCTTGGCGCCTGTGTGATCATAATATCTCCTCGCTTTCTCGTTCTGCTTTCGTCCGACTTTTTTCAGTCTGTTTCTGTCTGTTTCCGTTTCTTCCATCCTGGCCTGTCTCCAAACCGTTTTCAGACAGGTTGCTCAAGTGCTTCCCGCTCTGTCAGAAACTCTGCTATCGTGATCTGTCCTTTTCTCACCAATTCGCTCAAGGAATGCTCCAGCTTTTCTGTATCCAGAATGTCCTCCAGCTTTTCCTCATTTATCAGATTCATGAAAGCCATAAACACTCCGACGTCATAATACTTCGCTTCCTCAATCATCAACTCGAGCGCTGTCTTCACGTCGAACGCCTTGCGGTATGGACGATCTGCCGTCAGTGCCGCAAAGACATCGCAAACCCGTAAAATGCGCGCTCCTATCGGAATATCCTCCCGCGTTAAGTTCATCGGATAACCAGACCCGTCGCAATTTTCGTGATGGAATCGCACCATGTCCACAATCGTCTGAGAGTACCCTTTTTTCTTCAAAATATCTGCGCCCAGGCTCGAATGCCTTCGCACATAGCGCATCTCTTCGATAATCAGAGTCTCGTTTTCTTTTCCGTAAACATATTTTGCAAGTTCAAGTTTTCCTATATCATGCAAAAGTCCCGCAAGCGACAGTTCATAACACTCTTCCTTGGAAAGTTTCATCCGCTCTCCGACGCGGCGTGCCAGATTGCTCACTGCGATCCCGTGCGCCAGCTCCTTGACAATCGTCGGCCGAATAATCGGGTATTTCTTTCTATATTCCTGACCGGTCTTACCCATGTAACACAGACCTCTTTCTCTCTTCCTATCGATTCAATCATAAATCTATCATGCATTCAACAGCACACGCAATCTGGACCGTTTTCGCTCGATCATCTCGTCGATCCGATCCACATAATTTCTGATATCTTTCACGTTCTCAATGCGCTCAATCCGGTCCTTCGCAAGCACCAACTTTGTAGCCGCCCCCGCTCCGAGAGCCAGAATGCTCTGCATCTCCTCCATGATCAGTATATTGTAAATGCCTTCTTTGCCTTCTTTCGCATAGCCGACATTCTCGAAATTTCCAGCCATATTTTTCTGCCGGTAAAGGTAGTATGGAAACATGCCAAACTGCTGCGCATAGCGGGCCGTCATCTCCATGATCTCCTGGCTGTTGGTCATCGTGAGTTCCTTGTGCTCCTCTCGAAACAAGCGCAAGCGCGATGCACGTTTGACTGCAAGAGAGTGTACTGTGACACTGTCCGGAGCGAGTTTCGCGATCTCCTGCAGCGTGTGTTCCACCTCGGCCATTCCCTCACCTGGCAACCCGACAATCAAATCCATATTGATATTGTCAAAGCCCATGTTGCGCGCCAGTTCAAAGGCCGCAATCGTCTCATCTACCGTATGTTTTCGCCCGATGAAGTCCAGCGTTGCCTGATTCATTGTCTGCGGATTGATGGAGATGCGGGTGATTCCATGATCCTTCAGCACCTGCAGCTTTTCCCGGGTAATGCTGTCCGGGCGTCCCGCCTCTACCGTATATTCCCCGAGCTTGTCAAAACAAAAACTGCTCTCAAGCTTCGCAAGCAAACGTTCCATCTGGAGCGGTTCCAACGTTGTAGGGGTCCCGCCTCCAATATATACAGTATTCAGCTCATGACCGGAAAGTTCCTCCGAGGCATAATCGATTTCTTTGCAGAGCGAATCAAGATATGCGTCTACCTGCTCTCTCCACAGATGAATGGGGCTCGAGCTGAAGGAGCAATACAGACAAATGCTCGGGCAAAACGGGATGCCGACGTACAGGCTGTATCCGTTCTCAAAATTAATGTCCTTCAGGATATGACGCTCACGGTTCGCAATTGCGATTGCCAGGGCTGTCTTCTCATTGCTCGTGTAGTAAGTATCCCGCATGTACTGTGCAATCTGAGCATTTTTCCATCCTTGCTCCAAAAAGCTCATCGGAATCTTGGTCGGTCGAATGCCGGTCAATGTCCCCCAGGGAAGCGTTCTTCCAGTCTGCTCCTGCAGCATGCGATACAGAAGCTGCTTCAGCTCATTTTTGATCTCTTTGCGGTCCATCGCAGGCGGAATGACTGTCTCACCTTGCCCAAGCAGTGCATCCCGCTGTGAGAATCTAACACGAATCACACATCCTGCTTTCTCCAGATCCGCATTCGTATCTTCTGCCCGTGCGCAGGGCTGCTTGCTCGGTGCAGAATCCCCTCTGAGGATCTTCCCTTCTTCGGCCATGACAAAAGAAACCACCAGCTTCAGGTACTCCTCATTCCCCTCCTCCAGTGTTCTCAATGTCTCAATGTTTTGTTCCACATGAACGTCCTGCTCCGGATAAAAAGCCTTCACAAGCGAATGGACATCATATGCAAAGCTTTGCCTGTCTATTTGAATTATAATCATGGTCTTCTCTAATATGGGTTATACTGTTTCTCGTATCCAATCGTGGTCGGCTCGTCGTGCCCAGGGAGTACAAGTGTGTCATCCGGAAGAACAAACAGCTTCTGATGCAGAGAATTGTGCAGAGCGCTCACATTTCCGGTGGGAAAATCCGTCCTGCCGACGCTGCCGCAGAACAGCGTATCACCGGAGAACAGCACCTTCTCTGACGCAATATAATAGCATGCTCCACCCGCCGTATGTCCAGGCGTGTGAAACACTTGTATCGAAACTCCGGCCGTCTCAACAATCTCTCCATCGTGGAAAAAGCGATCAGCCTTCACCGAATAACCATGCCCGTATACCGCGGAGAGATTGTATGTCTGCCGCTCCAAAATCGGTTGCTCCTCGGCCAATGCGCAAGCCGGAATACCGTATTGTTCCCGCAATACATCCACTGCCCCGATATGGTCAAAATGCCCGTGCGTCAGAAGAATCATCGCCGGCTTGGCCTGCAGCTCTCTGATCTTTTGCACGATTCTGTCGACCTCTGCCGCCGGATCAACAATCAGGATCTCCCTTGTCTCCTTGTTCATCGCAAGGTAACAGTTCGTCTGTATCATCCCGAGCACTAACGTCTCTATCTGAAGCATTTTCATAACGGCTCCTCCACTTTAACCCGTCGTTCGTTCTACGTCGATCACACTCTCCACCTGCCTGATTTTGTCCACGAGATAATTCAGAGTTCCCTTGTCTGCTATCTCAAACGACATTGCAATCGTAGCGATTCCCTGGCGACTTGTGCGCGAGTTGACAGATCGGACATCAATCTTGCGCTCTGTAAATATCTTGGTGATGTCAACCAGAAGCCCGGTTCGGTTGTTGCAGTAGATCATGATCTCTGCCATATACAGGCCCTTATCACCATCCTGCGCTTCCTTCTGCCACTCGGCGTCGATCAAACGCGACCGTTCCTCCTCCGGGAGGTTGATAACATTGATACAGTCCGTCCGATGCAACGTAACTCCTCGACCGCGTGTGATAAAGCCGACAATCTCATCCCCCGGAATTGGACTACAGCACTTGGCAAAACGGACACTCACATCGTCAATCCCCTGCACAGTAATGCCACCCTTGGACTTTCGAAGCTGTACTGGAGCAGCGTCCTTTGCGTTCTGAACCGCCTCGATAATCTGCTCGTCCGTAACCTCCTTGCGGTGGTCACGCTCATAGCCCTCCAAAAGCTTGTTGACGACCTGGCCCTCCTTGAGCCCTCCGTGCCCAACCGCAGCCAACACAGAATCCCAATCGCGGAAACCATATTTGGTCAGAACACGCTCCATATATTCTGGCTTCATGATATCGGACTGCACAATGTTCTTCGCCCTGCAGTACGACGTCACAAGCTCCTTGCCCTTGACGATATTGTCTTCCTTGAGCTCTTGCTTGAACCACTGATTGATCTTGTTCCTCGCCTGCGAGCTCTTGACGATTTTCAGCCAATCCCGGCTCGGACCGCGTGAATTCTGTGAGGTGATGACCTCGATGCGGTCGCCGTTCTGGATCACATAGTCGATCGTGACCAGCTTTCCGTTGACACGCGCTCCAATCATGCGATTGCCCACTGCGCTGTGAATGCTGTATGCGAAATCGATCGGTGTCGATCCGTTTGGCAGATTCTTGACGTCGCCGGACGGAGTGAAGCAATAAACGCTCTCCGAGAACAGATCGAAATCGCTCTTCAGAAGGCTCATGAACTCGCGGTTGTCCGACATCTGCCAGTCTAGCACCTGCCTCAGCCAGCTCAGCTTTGCCTCCTCGCTCTTCGTATCGCCTTTCTTGCCGTCGGCGGCCTCCTTGTATTTCCAGTGTGCCGCGATACCGTATTCTGCCGTACGATGCATCTCAAACGTGCGGATCTGAATCTCGAACGGAACCCCACCTGGCCCGATCAGCGTCGTGTGAAGTGACTGATACATGTTCTGCTTCGGCATCGCAATATAGTCCTTAAATCGCCCGGGAATCGGCTTATACATCTCATGAATCAGTCCGAGCGCCGCATAACAATCCTTCACGGTATCCACAATGATGCGGACCGCGAACAGATCGTAGATCTGGTCCAGCGTCTTCTGCTGATTCACCATCTTCTTATAAATGCTGAAGAAATGCTTAATCCTGCCGTCAATCTGTGCCTTGATTCCCGCTGCCTCAATGTGCTCGCGCACTTCTTTTACGATATTGTCGACAAACTCCTGTCTTGCGTCTTTCTTCAGCGCGATCTTCTCTACCAGATCATAGTAGACATCCGGCTCCAAATATTTTAGCGAGAGATCATCCAGCTCCACCTTGATCTTGGAAATACCGAGTCGATGCGCGATCGGCGCGTAAATATCCATCGTCTCACGCGCTTTTTCCTTCTGCTTTTCCGGCTTCATGTACTTGAGTGTACGCATATTGTGGAGTCTGTCGGCAAGCTTGATCAAAATCACGCGGATGTCCTTCGCCATCGCGAGGAACATTTTGCGCAAATTCTCCGCCTGTACTTCCACCTTATCGGCAGAGTAATTCAACTGACCCAGCTTCGTGACACCGTCTACCAGAAGCTCGACCTCTTCGCCAAACTCTTCGCGAAGCTGCTCAGAGGTCATGACCGTATCCTCGACAACATCGTGCAGAAGCCCCGCAACGATCGTCTCCTTGTCCAGCTCTAGATCCGCGAGAATAATCCCCACGCAGAGGGGGTGAATAATATACGGCTCACCGGACTTGCGGCGTTGATCCTTGTGCGCTTCGTAAGCGATGTGATACGCCTTCTCAATCATAGAAATATCGTCGGATGGATGATATTTCCGCACACTCTTGATCAGCTCCTGATACAGCACCTCCGGGCTCGTGAAATCTTCCATTGTCTTCACGTTCGCGTCGGCCTGTCGGATCTCCTCAACCCTATCCTGATTCGTCTTCACTTCTACCGATTCCTGTTTCGTCTTCACATCTATCGCCATAGGCTCACCATCTCTGCCTTATTTTACACTGCTCGATTGCCGTTCCTCTTTGCGTCTGTCTTGCACCCTCACAATCATTTCCCCTCGTAGCAGATCACCGACTCCACATCATATCCGGCGAGCTTCTCGCGGCCCTTGAGTCCCGCAAGCTCCATCAGGAAAACGATCTTCACGACCTCACCGCCAAGCTGTTCGACCAGTTTGGCTGCGGCCTCGATGGTCCCGCCCGTCGCGATCAGATCGTCAATGATGACTACCTTTTGGCCCGGCTTGATGGAATCCTTGTGCATCTCGATTGTCGCCGAACCATACTCCAGGTCATACTCCATCGATACCGTCTCACACGGCAGCTTTCCCTTCTTGCGCACGAGCACGAACGGCTTGTGCATATTGTACGCAATTGGCGTCCCGAAAATGAAGCCCCTGGACTCTGCGCCAACCACCACGTCAAAATCCAGCCCCGCAAGCTTCTCCTGCATCAAGTCAATCGCGAGACGCTGGAGACTTACACGAACCGGTTAAAGCAGCTTGAGGAGATCACGGATT
>CANQEB010000059.1 GCA_947594085.1 uncultured Lachnospiraceae bacterium
GCAATTCAGCCAGAGAAATTCCCTCGATCGTCACGGTCTCGGCCGTCCGGATCATCTGCTTGAGCTCCTCGGTTGTGCCGGATGCGATTGCTCGCCCGTGATCCATAATGACAATACGGCTACAAATTTGTTCGACTTCCTCCATGTAGTGTGAAGTGTAGATCACCGTCGCGCCGTTTTGGTTCAGCTCCACGATCCCCTCGAGGATCCGGTTGCGGCTCTGTGGATCCACCGCGACCGTCGGCTCATCTAAGATGATAAGCTTTGGCCGATGCGCAATCCCACAGGCGATATTGAGTCTGCGCAGAAGCCCGCCGGAGAGCTTCTTCGGCACCATCTTCCGGTAATCCTCCAGCCCCACAAAGCGGATCGCCTCCTCTACGAGTTCTCTGCGCTTCGCCTTGTCCGGTATATACAGTCCGCAGAAATAATCGATGTTCTCCCAGACCGTCATCTGCTCGAACACTGCCACATTCTGCGGCACGATACCGATCTGCCGCTTCAGCTCATAGCTATCCGGGCGCATCTCTTGTCCAAGCACAGTAATCTCTCCCTTATCATACTTCAAAAGCGCGAGCAGACAGTTGATCACCGTCGTCTTTCCGGAACCGTTCGGCCCAAGCAGGCCGAAGATCTCCCCCTCCTGAATGTCCAGGTCAAAGTGGTCAAGTGCCGTCAACTGCCCATAGCGCTTCACAAGATTTTTGATATGAATCATGTCTACCTCCTCATCTGCGCGGTCCTATTCCCGGTTTTCGCATAAATAATATCACTTTTATCTTTCCAATCACAGTGTCGAATGTCAGCACAGCAGGTGACAAATGTCATTTGATTTTAAGCGGCATGTGTGTTACGATAAATCCGTCTCATTCCCGGAAATCATGTGATTTCCCGTAAATCCAGAGGGCAAATACTATGTACGGTGTGTTCGACAAATGTATCCTTTTTCTGTTCTGTCTCGTGCTGTTTCCCTTTGATCACATCATGCCAATTTGCGTGCTCGCCTGTCTTTTGGCGGTCGCCGTCAGCGCAGGACTTTCCGCTTTCCCCGATCATGCGAGTCGCATATTGTTCCCCGTGTACGTCTTGCTGGTGATCCTTTTCCCGCAGCCCTGCATGTTTCTTCCTCTTCTCACCTATGATGCCTTTCCCCGGGCGGATAGAGCTGACCCTCTCCCGCTTTGTCCAGCCGACTGGGTCGCTCCGTTTTGCATTGCAATCGCTCTTTTCCTGTGTCTTTTTCGCAGAAGCTTCGGATTTCAACATGCATTTCTGCCGTACCGTTTTCAGCTTCTGCTTCTGCTGTTCGGCTGTGCTCTAGCCGTACTGCTTTATTGGAAAACAGACACTCTGCTTCGTCTCCGTCAAAAGCTTCTCCGTACCAAGGATGATGATACAGAGCTACAACTGCTGCTCGAGGAACGCAACCGGACACTTCTCGAAAAACAGGACAACGAAATCTACACGGCCACCCTGCGCGAGCGCAACCGAATCGCGCGGGAGATCCACGACAACGTCGGTCATCTGTTGACACGCGCAATCCTAATGGTGGGCGCGATGAAGGCAGCCGGCCGAGATTCCTCTGAATCTGAGCCACTGCAGCAACTGGGAGACACATTGAATCAGGCGATGGACAGTATCCGCAGCAGTGTACACGATCTGCATGACCGCTCTGTGAATCTGGAGGAATCGCTTCGTACACTGACACAGGAATTTTCCTTCTGCCCGGTCAGCCTGCAATATCAAATGTCAGCAGAATTGCCGCGCGAAGTGAAATACAGCCTGATCGCAATCGCGAAGGAAGCGCTGGTCAACATTTCCCGGCACAGCAGTGCCACAAGCGCATCTATCACAGCGATCGAACATCCCGGATTTTATCAGTTTATCATCCAGGACAACGGAACGCCATCTGACACTGCCACCTCGAAGCCTTCCGGTATCGGCCTTGAGAATATACGCGCTCGCGTGAATGCGCTGAATGGAAGCCTCCAAATTCAGGTCACCGACGGTTTTCGTATCTATGTCACGATTCCGCGGACATAATTTCTTGTAAGCACAACGAAAGGAGCACCTATGGACCTTATTTTAATCGACGATGATCTTCTCGTCACCACTGCCCTGAAAACTATATTGGAGGCCGACCCGGAACTGCATGTGCTTGCATCCGGATGCTCTGGCAAAGACGCCGTCGCCCTGTATGAGAGGTTACAGCCGGACGTTCTCCTGATGGACATCCGCATGAAGGACGTGGATGGGCTCACGGCCGCACAGGCAATTCTGGCGAAGGATCCAAATGCCAGGATTCTTCTGCTCACAACCTTCTCTGACGACGAGTATATCGTCAAGGCTCTGAAAATTGGTGCATGTGGTTACCTGCTAAAGCAGGATTACAGCCATCTGATTCCTGCCATCAAGGCAGTATATACCGGTCAGACCGTGTTCGGTACAGAGATTACCGAGCGGCTTCCCTTGCTTCTGCGTGGCACGCAGAAACCGAATCTGATCGAATATCAGATTTCTGAAAAGGAGCTTGCGATCATAAAAGGTGTAGCGGATGGTCTGAGCAACCGAGAGATTGCAGAGGCCCTGTACCTCAGCGAGGGAACCGTGCGCAATTATCTCAGTACGATTCTCGCCAAGCTGGAACTGCGCGACCGCACACAGCTTGCCGTATTCTATCTGACGCGCTGTTAGCCCGCAATATCTGATACAATTCTGCCTTTTATAGCAGCGATCTGATCCTTGTCGTATGTATATTCGCAATATCTGGTACAATTCTGCCTTTTATCGTAGCGCTGCAAATCCTTGCGCAATGTTTTTCGCAAAAGTCTTGTCAGCGTCTCGCAATGAGACTATAATCTATCCAATGAGACTATAATCTATCATGCATGATATTTCGCAGTTTTCCTTCCATACTGCCAATTAACGGAGCAAAAGATATGTCCACGGGAACCGATTACGACAGACAATTCAGCCGCTATGCGGACAAAATAGACCAGACTAAACTGTCCGCAGAAGCAAATTACGACAAACAATTCAGCCGCTATGCGGACAAGACAGGGCAGCCTCCGAAGACAGCCCGAATGAAATCTCACAGAATGCGCATTCTGCTGGCCTTGGCCAGTATTTTTATATTGCTGTGCGCTACTCTAGCTCTCGTCTGCGTTCTTCGGAGTACAGATCCCGTCACGCTGGTGCAAAGCCTTGCCTCCAGGCGGATGGATGCTTCCTTCTTCCTCGCGGGAGATGAGACCGAAACTGAGCAGGAAACAGAGCCGGATACTTCTCTGACTATCGCCGAGGAGATTCAGACAGAAGCTCCCGACCCGGAATTTTTCCCCTATTGCACAGACGCAACCAATCCAGACAACCTAATCGAATTTACGGAAGTGGAAGTGAACGATACGATCTTGGAAAGTGTCTCGGAATACGCTCCCGCCTCCGAAATCAGCTTCGATCCAGGCGAGGATTATACCGACGTGGATGGAATCGTCACGTTCCGCGGCGATAATTTCCGCAATCATCCCGCATACGGTTACGCGGAAATGTCGGTCGACACAATGTCCGGCATCTGGACTCAGACCACCGGCGGCCTAACCTACGGCAGCGCGACCTGGTCTGGAAGCGGATGGACCGGGCAGCCATTGATGATGAAATGGCCACGCGCAGCCAAAGAACACATGAACATGTACGATGAGGCGAAGGAGAACGATGAGCTCGTCGAGGTGATCTATGCATGCATGGACGGATATGTGTACTTTCTCGACCTGCAAACCGGCGAGAAAACACGTGATCCGCTGTATCTCGGTTATACTTTCAAGGGAAGCGGAGCCCTCGACCCGCGCGGATATCCAATTCTGTATGTAGGCGCAGGTTACGACAGCGCCGAGGGAACGGCCCGTGTCTTCATTGTCAATCTCCTAGACTGCAGCATCATGCTAACCTTCGGAAACAATGACCCATTCTCTCTGCGTGGTTCCCTAAGTTACTTTGATTCCTCAGCCCTTGTGGACGCAGAGACCGACACGCTAATTTACCCCGGAGAAAATGGGATTCTCTATTTGATGAAGCTCAATACCTCCTACAATGAGGCGGCCGGCACACTCTCCATTGCGCCAGATCCGATCGTCAAATGGCGCTACAGCGGTGTGCGGACCACCGTCGGTTCCTACTGGGTGGGCATGGAGACAAGTGCTGCCGTCTACAAGGGTTTTCTGTTCATCGCAGACAACGGCGGCAATCTCATGTGCCTGAACTTGAATACACTGCAGCTTGTCTGGGTGCAGGATACGCTTGACGATACCAACTCTACCCCGGTTCTCGCGTTTGAAGACGGACACCTGTATCTCTATGTCAGCACTTCCTTCCACCTCGGCTGGAGAAGCTCAACCTCCGCGACAGTTCCGATCTGGAAAATCGACGCGGAGAACGGGGAGATCGTCTGGCAGACCGATTATGAATGCTACACAGTAGACGGTGTGTCTGGCGGTGTACAATCGACCATCGCAGTTGGAGAACACGATCTTTCTGACTATCTTTATGTCACAGTTTCACGCACAGGCGGCCTCTACGATGGGGTTCTCGCCTGCTTAAACCGAAATACAGGCGAGATCGTCTGGGAACACAAGGCATATTATGCCTGGTCTTCCCCGGTCTGCGTGTACAATTCAGACGGAAGCGGCCGTGTGATCTACTGCAGCTGCGCCGGCTATATGTATCTGATGGACGCCCTGTCCGGAGATGTTCTCGATGTGTGCCAGATCAGTGAAGGCTCCATCGAGGCCTCACCTGCCGTCTACAAGGATATCGCGGTGATTGGCACGCGGGCCTGCCGGATCATGGGAATCCAACTGCACTGAGAAAGGCATCACAGATTCCCTGCTCTTCACGTAGATTTGGCCCAAAAAAGAGTGTCCGAAAAGCACTGCAAAGCTCCGAAGATTCGATGTCTCTGCTATGTTTCCGAACACTCTCTTTCTTATATGAACACAAGACACAAACTCCGGCCCCAAGCTGCCTCTTCTCCTGTCCTGCCGGAACGCTCATGCCAATGTGAACGATGCAGAACAATCTCAACCGCATTTCTACTACTATTGTGTTCATAAAGACAATGGAATTATATAATAATTTTCAGTCTAAGTCAATTATTTTCGAAAAAATATCTGGCTTTTTCGTTTTTCTCCGAAATTTGCTTTTATACAAGCAATTGTGTCATTTCATTATTCTTTCCAGTGAAGCAGTTCCTCGCGCAGGGTACTCAAAAGCTCACTCTCCGGCACCTTGCGGACAACCTCTCCCTTCTTGATCAGAAGTCCCTCTCCGATTCCTCCGGCAATGCCGATGTCGGCCTCCTTCGCTTCGCCCGGGCCATTCACGACACAGCCCATCACAGCCACCTTCAGATCGAGCGGGATATCCTCCACCATCTCTTCCACCTGGTTCGCCAGTCCGATCAGATCGATGCGCGTGCGCCCGCAGGTGGGGCAGGAAACGACCTCGATCCCGCCCTTTCGCAGTCCGAGCGTGCGCAGGATCAGCTTCGCGGACTTTACCTCCTCGCGCGGGTCTCCGGTCAGCGAGACACGGATCGTATCGCCGATCCCCTGTGAGAGGATCAGTCCCAGACCGATCGCCGACTTGATGTTCCCGGACAGCAACGTCCCTGCCTCCGTGATGCCGACATGCAGCGGATGAGTCGTCTTCTGAGCCAAGAGCTCATGCGCTTTTGCACACATCAGGACGTCCGAGGACTTGATGCTGATAACCAGATTATCGTAACCCATATCCTCGATCACAGTCGTCTGTCGCAACGCGCTC
The DNA here is from genome assembly GCA_947594085.1 of uncultured Lachnospiraceae bacterium. GTDB lineage: Bacteria > Bacillota > Clostridia > Lachnospirales > Lachnospiraceae > Choladousia. The sequence continues at coordinate 5,818 of CANQEB010000059.1, forward strand.
TCGACAATCCCCTCCGCCGTCACGCCGTGGTCGCGCTCGACGATCTCCTTCTCAAGCGAGCCACTGTTGACCCCGACGCGAATCGGAATATTGTGCTCCTTGGCTGCGTCGACCACCGCACGCACACGCTCTGTGCTGCCGATATTCCCCGGATTGATACGGATCTTGTCCGCACCCGCCTCAATCGCCGCGATCGCCAGCTTATAATCAAAATGGATATCTGCTACCAGTGGAATCGAAATGCGCTTTTTGATCTCAGCAAGCGCCTGTGCAGCTTCCATCGTCGGCACAGCGCAGCGAATAATGTCACAGCCCGCAGCCTCAAGCCTCTCGATCTGAGCGACGGTAGCCGCCACATCCTCTGTCCTCGTGTTTGTCATCGACTGGATCAGGATTGGATTGCCACCCCCGATCACGCGGTCGCCGATCTTTACCACTTTCGTATGTTCCCGGTACATTTTTGTTTCCTGCTTTCTATGTTTTCTTTATGTTCTTTCTCTGTATATTTTTTATGGTTCCAACCTTCATCAAAGGCTGTCTTCTCACACAGTCCATATGCCTTGCTTCAGTCTTCCGCCGGCTCTGCCGGGATGAACACGCGACTCCTTGTCTCCTCCGGCGCCGTCTGCGCTTGCTTCACCGCTTCCTCGCAGAAATAGTCCTGTGCACAGAGCAATGTCTTTCCCCGCTTATCGATTTTCTCGTAGCTGCCATCTGGCTGCATCACATGTGCCTTCACATTGTCCTCAAGCTGGATCTGCAGAATATGTCGCACTTTTTCGCGAATCTGGGGCGACTCTACCGGGAACAAGATCTCTACGCGCTTGTCGAGGTTGCGCGGCATCCAGTCCGCGCTCGCCATATAGAATTCCTCATCTCCGCCGTTGCGGAAGTAGAAAATACGTGCATGCTCTAAGAAGTTTCCAACGATGGAGCGCACTTGGATATGCTCGCTGATCTTAGGAACGCCAGCACGCAGACAGCAGATTCCCCGGATGATCAGGTCGATCTCCACGCCTGCCGCTGAAGCCTCATAGAGTGCCGCAATAATCTCCTTATCGCAGAGCGAATTCATCTTCGCAACGATCTTCGCCGGCTCTCCCGCCTTCGCGTGGCGCGTCTCTCTCTGAATCAAGCGCATGAATGCATCGCGCATCCACAGCGGAGCGAGCACCAATCGATTCCAGTGCTTCGGCTCTGAGTATCCGGAAAGCATGTTGAACACTGCCGTCGCGTCCTCACCGATCGGTTCTGCGCATGTCATAATCCCACAGTCCGTGTAGAGCTTCGCCGTAGAATCATTATAATTCCCTGTGCCAAGATGCACATAGCGCCGGATTCCGTCCTCCTCGCGACGGACAACCAAAGTAATTTTGCTGTGCGTTTTTAACCCAAGCAGCCCGTAAATCACGTGGCAGCCCGCCTGCTCCAGCATTTTCGCCCAGAGAATATTGTTCTCCTCGTCAAAACGCGCTTTCAGCTCGACGAGCACCGTCACCTGCTTACCATTCTCGGCCGCCTGCGCAAGTGCCGCCACAATCGGTGAGTGACCACTGACGCGATACAAGGTCTGTTTGATCGCGAGCACGTCCGGATCCTTTGCCGCCTGTTTCACAAAGTTTACGACCGGCTCAAAAGTCATATACGGATGATGCAGCAGAATATCGCCTTTGCGGATCTGCGTAAAAATGTCTTCCTCATCATTCATGCCTGGCACACTCTGAGGCTTGTATGGTTCATAGCGATACCCATCCATTCCCTCTATACCATACAGTTTCATCAGAAATGTCAGATCCAGCGGCCCGCTGATCTTGTAGATATCCTCTTCCTTCACATTCAGCTCGGTCTTCAGGATCTTCAGAAGCTTCGGCTCCATCTTCTCCTCAATCTCCAGCCGGATTACCTCGCCCCACTGACGCTTTTTCAGCTTCTTCTCGATCTCCTTGAGCAGATCGGCCGCCTCGTCCTCATCGTACGCCAGGTCGGCATTGCGCATAATTCGATACGGGTGTGCACAGACCACATTGTAGTTCAAGAACAGTTTGTCGATATTGCGCTCGATAATCTCCTCGAGCAGGATCACGCTGCGCTTTCCGTCCGCACCCTCCGGAAGCTGCACAATCCGCGGCAACACCGAAGGTACCTGTACCGTCGCGAACTCGGTCTTCGTCTTCCCCTTTGCGTTCTTTTCTTTCGTGTCCTTTTCTTTCGCGTCTTTCTCTTTCGTGTCCTTCTCATCCTTCTTCGAGATCAGGGCTCCGATGTTCAACGTCTTGTTTCGAATCAGCGGAAACGGCCGCGCCGAGTCCATCGCCATCGGCGTCAAAACCGGATAGACATTCTCCTCGAAATATCGGTCCACAAACGCCTTCTGCTGCTTCGTCAGCTTCTCATGCTCCGTCACAAGCTCCAGCCCGCACTGCTTCATCAGCGGGAGCAAGGAGCGATTGTAGGTGCTGTACTGCTGCGCCACCAGCTCGTGCGCCTGCACTGCGATCGCGGCAAGCTGCTCCTGCGGCGTCATCCCCGCAATATCTTTCTTCGTATACTTCGCGTGTACCATGTCCTTCAGCGACGCGACGCGAATCATAAAGAATTCGTCCAGATTGGAGGAAGTGATACTCAAAAATTTTAACCGCTCCAGCATCGGGAGACTCTTGTCCCGCGCCTCTGAGAGCACCCTGCTGTTGAACCCGAGCCAGCTGCATTCTCTGTTGATATAATACTCCGGCTTCTCAAAATCGATCGTCGCCATGTTCCTTTCTCCTTTTTGCTATTTTCTTTCTTCGTGTTTAGCTCACTAGGCCCGACTACAGCCTTAAAGCTGCTTCCTCTGCTTGAACACCGGATGCACATTGAACACTTCCTCGAAGAACTCCGCCTTCTCGTTGAACGTCCCGATCTCGAGCGACAGATCCTCCTGGCTCGCGACCGTAATCTTCAACTCATGCTCTTTGAGCGTCACCACTGCGTTTTTGCACTTCTGCCGGTGCGTGCGGTCGAGCGCGTTCACCATGCGCAGAATCGCGGTCAGCTTCGCCACCGACATATATTCGTTCCGGCTGATACCCGTCCGAACCGAGAGCTCATCGTAATAGATGAAACGGCTCGTGTTGAACTTCACCGTGTAGGCGATCATCTCGCGCTCCACGTCGGACAGGCCGATGATCTCCGTCGCCATGATGATGTTGTAGGCGCACTCGGAGACGTCCTCGAGGCTGATGAATTTCCCGCAGTTGTGCAGGATCACGGAAATCTGCAAAAGCAGCCTCTCCCGCTTACCCATCCCGTGGATCTTCTTCATGCGGTCGAACACCTGCAGCGCCAGCTCCTCGAGATTGCGGATATGCGCCTGGCTGCACTTGTAGCGCTTCGAGATGCTGCGGGCTGACGCAAGAATATCCTCCTCGAAGCTGTGCGTGCTCTTGATAAATTGATTCTTCAAAGCATAGTCATAGGCCAGCCCATCGCATAGGCTGTAGTCCGGCACCCAAAGCGTCTCCGCACCGAAGTCGCTCAACATGCACTTGCAGAAAATCGCGGACGGAACGATCCCGGCCGCCTGCTCCGAGGAAATCTCGAAGCGCTCCGCGATCTCCTCCGGGTTCATCGCGATGATCCGGTCGTAGACCGTCTGGAACTGCTCCTGCGTCACGGAGGTAATCTTCCGGTTCTGCTGTTCGTACTGGCGCGTCAGCTCCGTGAGCCCGCCGCCGATGACGATCAGATTTCTGATCTGGCGATCCTTCTGGTACAGCTTCCCGAAACCCGCGAGCTCATGCCCAAGGATCTCGATCACCATCTTCTCGAAATGTGCGCGATTCTTCATGAGCGGCGCGAGGCGCTCTCTGGTCGTCACGCTTCCCACGCGGACATTCTGCGTTGTAATCAGCCTGTCCTTGTCGAACAGCGAAATCTGCAGGCTGTCGCCGCCGATGTCGACGATCGCCGCCGGATTCTGGATGATCTGCTCGAACTCCGCAGTAACCGACGCGATTGACTTGTAGTCGACAAAGCGCTGCTCAGAATTGCTCAGCACGTCAATCTTCAGTCCTGTCTGCTTTTCAATGTAATCCCGCATGATCAGCATATTCCTCGACTCACGGAACGCGCTGGTCGCGCAGGCCTTGTAATCTGTCACCCTGTAGCTCTGCATCGTGCGCCTGAAATCGTTCAGCACCTCGCAGAGATCCTCGATCTTCGCGCTGCTGATATGCCCCATGCTGTACGCGTCCAGACCGATGTTCAGCCTGGCATTGACGCACTCGATCTCCTTCATCGGCTTCCGGCCGCCAAACTCAAAAATCTTCATTTCCGTCACGGTCGACCCGATCGCGATCGCCGCAAACATTTTAATGCTCATGACTTATCCTTTCCTTATCCTTTCCTTATCCTTTCCTTATCCTTTCCCTTTCCTTATCCTTTCCCTTGCCTTTCTTTTGCCTGCTGCAAAATCACAGCTATTGCCTTCCTGCCCTCTTCTCTCATCTATCCAGGCCGCCGGACAAAAACCAGCCAATGTTCTTCGTCTGCTATATTGCCTGCTCCTTCCCTTGCCCGAACTGGTAAGCAGAATGAATTTCTTTGTTCGCCATATGGATTATTCTTTTACCTGCCCGAGCAGATAATCAATGAACTGCTGCGCCGTCCGACCCGAAAGCCCGCCGTGGCTCAGCTCCCACTTGTTCGCCTCCAGGAGCAGCTCCTCCTCCGGCATCGTCACGCCGTAGCGCGAAGCCAGCGTCCGCACGATATTCTGAAATTCCTTCTTGTTCGGCGCGCCGAAATAGATTGTGACGCCGAAACGCGAGACGAGCGACATCTTCTCCTGCAGCGTATCGTTGCGGTGGATGTCTCCGTCCTGCTCCTCCCAGTTGTCGCTGAAGCGCTCGCGGATCAGGTTGCGGCGGTTGGACGTCGCGTAAATCAGGACATTCTCCGGCTTTCGCTCCAGCCCGCCCTCGATCACGGCCTTCAGATATTTGTACTCGATCTCAAACTCCTCGAACGAGAGGTCGTCCATGTAGATGATAAACTTATAATTGCGGTTCTTGATCTGCGCGATTATCTCGTTCAGATCCTGGAACTGATGCTTGTAGATCTCGATGATGCGCAGCCCCTGGTCGTAATAGCGGTTCAAAATCGCCTTGATGCTCGAGGATTTCCCCGTCCCGGCGTCGCCGAACAACAGGCAGTTGTTCGCCCTCCTGCCCTGCACGAACGCCTCCGTATTGTCGATGAGCTTCTGCTTTGGAATCTCGTATCCGACCAGATCGTCCAGATTCACATGCGCGATGTTCGTGATCGGGCAGATCTGCACGCCCGAGTCGCCATGCACGACGCGGAACGCCTTGTGCAGCCCGAGCTTGCCGACGCCGAACTCCCGGTAGAAACGGATCATGTACTGCGTGAACTCCTCGACGTCCCGCGCGCCCGCCAACTGCAAAGACAGCTCGCTGATGCGATCCCGGATGCGGCAGTTGAACACGCGGCTCGCCACACCCGCCCTCCGGTAACTCAATATCTCTTCAAAAAATCCGGCCTGCAGCGTCCGCTCCAGCTCGGAAAAATCATAGGCGAACAGCTCCCGGAAGATCGCGAAGTCGTGCCGCGCCAGCTCCAACAGGCTCCCCTCCGTGAT
>CANQEB010000060.1 GCA_947594085.1 uncultured Lachnospiraceae bacterium
CAATGTTGAGAATGAATCAGAGAAAGAGACTTCGGAGGGACAGAGCGAAAGTCTGACGGCATCTGCCATATTTTCTCCAAAAGCACCGGCATCTCACTGCCAGAACCTGCTGCCGCCTTGCCACTCCTCGTACCGCAACCGTGTACGCTGCTCTGCGCATTTTCCCCTTCAAGCATCGCTAACTCCGCCGGCGTCAGACTTTCGCTCTGTCCCTCCGAAGTCTCTTTCTCTGATTCATTCTCAACATTGGCTGCCGCTGCAGCTTCCTCTTTGCCCACTCCTCCTGCCAATACCATTGCTTCCTGTGCGGGCTTCCACTCATTCAGAAACAAAAGCAGTCCTATAATCAACGCAATAAACAAAATCTTAATAATCAGCAGTATATTCTTTTCTCTGATTTTCTCAATTATGTTTCTCATTTTTCTCCTCGCAAAGTCATTTGACAAAACGTTCGGATGCGCCCTTATCATAACATAAAATAAGGGATATAACACTCTTTTTTTCTATTTTTCTGCCTTTCCAATTTCTTCGGCTTGTGTTACGATAAAGCAAAAGCAAACAGGAGGTCTTATCATGGCAAGGGAGAAAAATACCGGGCTGATCCACATCTACTGCGGCGACGGAAAAGGAAAGACCACCACCGGCATGGGACTGTGCGCGCGAGCTGCCGGATACGGCTACCGCGTGTTGATCTATCAATTCATGAAAGACAACTCAACAAGCGAGCGCAAAATGCTTGAACTGTCAGAGAATGTTACATTCATAGACGGTCTCTCCCACGAGAAATTCAGCTTCCAAATGACACCCGAAGAAAAAGAAGAGCGCAGATCCTACTATGCCGAACAGCTTCGGAGCGTGACGCAAAGAGCATGCGAAGAATATTACGATGTTCTTTTTCTGGATGAGGTCATCTACACAATTCGCGCCGGACTGCTCGACGAATCGCTTGTTCTTGATTTCCTGAGAAAAAAACCGGCGAACCTCGAAGTCATTCTGACTGGGCAAGACCCGAGTCAGGCACTCATCGAAGCCGCCGATTACGTGTCAGAAATTCGAAAAGTCAAGCACCCCTTTGACCAGGGTATCCCCGCACGGAAAGGGATTGAACGTTAGGAAAAGAATTCCAGATATCGGTTATCCTTTCCAAATATGTAATTGTACTCCAGGATATGATAATCGTTCACCATCTCGAAATAAGGGGATTCCTCATCGTCCAGCGTGTAGAAGTCACCATCCTTCGTCCAATAACCACCCGCGGCAAGCACCGGAATCTCCTTGCTGAGATCCAGCAGATACTTCTGGAACCCGGTCATCGGAAGATCCAGGCGATCTGCCAGCTCACTGTACAGATAGTTTAGGCTCGTCTTCTCGATCGTCTCCTCCTCGATGTCATAGTTCGCCCACGCGACAAACGGAATCTTATATTTCTCCATCAGCTCTTCCGGTGTCAGCTCTTCTTCATTGCCAATCAGATATTCGTAGGTATTCTCCCCGAGATTCGGCTGATGATCCCCGAACATGATGATCACCGTCGGCTCCTTCTGCTCGGAAAAATAATTGACCAGCTTCTCAAACGCCTCATCCGACGCCTTCACCAAATTCGCATAGACCTGCGTCTTCTCCCAATCGACACCCGGCGTCCGAATCTTGATCGAATTATCCAGATTCTTCGTATTTGACATGGAGTATCCGCCGTGATCCTGCACTGTGACATTATAGCTAAACAGCGGCGCCCCGGTTCTCGCATTGTTCTTTTCGTACTCTGAGATGATGCGGTTTACCAACTCTTCATCCGAGATAAAGTTTCGAATATATTTCGGGGACGTGAAATTGACTCGCGCATAATATTTATCAAATCCGATCTGCGGATAGACAATATTCCTGCGGTAATTCGTCCCACGGTACGGGTGAATGGCGAGCGTATAATAGCCCTCCGCCTTGAGCTCCGACGCCAGCGACGGCATCGCCCCGCGCACAAACAAGTGGAATCCGACCGAGGACGGAGGCAGGAAGCCCATCGTGTTCCCGGTCAAAAATTCGTATTCCGAGTTCGGCGTGTTCGCTCCGAAGATCGATGCGTAAGCCGTCCCCTTGATTGTGTTCTCTGTAAGACTGCGGAGGAACGGCATGTAATCCTCGGAAAACTCAAGCCCTTTGCCGATGTCCGTATAGTCAGCCAGCGATTCGTTCATGAGCACGATGATATTCGGCGTCTGCTGCTTCGCATCAGTCGCAGTCGCCCCAGCGGAAGCGGCCTCGGCGTCATTCGATTCATTCTCCGTCCCGGCCTCTGTCTCAGTTTCCTTCTCATCCCCGTCTCCATCGCCGACGTAATCCGCTGCGATCTCATGCACCTTCTCCACGGAATACCCTTCCGGCTTATCCGCCGCCAGATAAAAGCAGGTGCACAGCGTCGTGAAGATCATGTCGAATTTCTTGTAGCGCAGCTGGTGTGTGTACCCCTCTGATCGGATATCATGATCCTGCAAAAATGACGTCCGGCAGCAGATGTGGTAGAAGGTTCCCGCACACACAATCCAAATCGCGAGAAGTGCTGCGCGCTGTTTCCAGAAAAACAACTTGAAGCCTCTGAGCTTCAGGCTGAGTACGCAAATTGTGAAGGTCAAAAATGCCTCCATGAATATGTACCAGTCAATCGTATATTGATAGCCGTTCGACACCGTCAGTGCCGTTCCGATTGAAAACAGATCGCCACCCGAGATTGCCATGCCACGAAATTCAATGACAAAGCAGTTAAAGATTCCGAGCAGTCCGATCGGCACTGACAACAAAATTGCCGAAATACGAATGCTGCCCGTGACGACAAGAAATATAAGCAGCATCCCGAACAGGAACCAGAACGTGAAAAACAGCGCAATCTTATCCAGCTCAAAAAATTTAATCTTAAACTTTGTCGCGTTTAAATACAAAAGTGAAAAATAGACTGCAAACGGCGCCAGAGCACACCATGTCCAGCTCAGTCTGCGGTTCAACTGGTCAGACAAGCGGTTTGGGACAAGGCAAAGCGTAATCAAAGCCGTTGTAGCCACAATCATGAACCACGTTCTCGGGCTTGTGAACAGTGTCACAAGATCATTTTCCCCATAGTAGGATGGATGTGCACAGTACCACAACAGCATAGCAGCATAACCGGCCGCACCAATTACTCTCCCCGCGATTTTTAAAATATGCAAAACCTTGTTATCCGGCTTTTCCGCGTTCAGGTTCTCCTCGTTCTGCTTCCCTGCACTTGGCCCTTTTGTGTTCTGTTTCTCCGTGTTCTGCTTCTCCGTCTTTTGATTCTTCGAATTTTTCGTCTTTGTATTTTGATTCTTTTTCTTTTCCGGTGTGTTTTTCCGGTTCTTTATTTCCGGCATACGTTTCTCTCTTTTCCTTTTATAAAATCATTTAAATTCAGCCAGACCTCATCCAGCAGGCGTGTCCGCGCTTCCACAGCCGCCCACGCGATATGTGGTGTGATCAGCAGATTGTCGCTGTCTGAGAGCTTCCGAAGCGGACAGTCTTTGTCCATCGGCTCCTCCTCCAGGACGTCCAGCCCGGCCGCGGCGATCTTCTCTTTGCGAAGCGCCTTGCTCAAGCCCTCCTCGTCCACGATCGGTCCGCGCGCCACATTGAGGAAGATCGCACTCTCCTTCATCTTGCAGAAAGCGTCGTAATCCATCATATGGCGGGTCTTTTCGGTCAGCGGCGTGTGCACCGACACGATGTCGGACGTCTCCAGCAACGTGTCAAAATCCACCTGCTCATAATCTGTGTTCGCATTCTTTCCGGACGGCGAACAATAGATCACCCGACAACCGAAGACCTGCGCGATCTGCGCAACTCTCTTCCCGATCGCACCGAGTCCGATAATGCCCCAGGTCTTCCCCGCAAGCTCTGTAAACCGACGATCCATATGACAGAACGACTTGCTGTGGCAATAATCGCCGGACTTCACATAATCATCATAATAGCGCAGATGCTCCAGCAAATAGAGCGCCATCGCAAACGTGTGCTGCGCCACGACATCTGTCGAGTACCCGGCCACGTTCGTGACCGTGATCCCGCGTTTTTTCATAAAATCGAAATCAATATTGTTCGTGCCGGTCGCCGTGACGCCGACATACTTCAAAAACTGCGCACCGCCGAGCGTCTTCTCGTTCATCGGCAGTTTGTTGACAAACACAGCGTCCGCCTGCGCTACGCGCTCCGGGATCAGCTCCTCTGGCGTCTCGCCGTGCACTGTGACCTCGCCAAGCTCGAAAAACCGGTCGAAGCGCATATCCTCGCCGAGATTATCTGCTTCCAGAAATACGATATTCATCTGTCGTCTCCCTTCTGTATCTGTTATCCAAACACCACAAAGGACGGATGTCCCGGATGGACGCCCCTCAGGTTCCTCCAGAAACGCTCTGCCCTCTGCAGCTGAATCTATATCATATTATGCATAAAATGTTCTAATCAGAAACGACACAAGGATGCCGTGGGCAGAACTTCTCCGCCCACAGCATCCCACACGTCTTGTCATCCCTCACAGCCCTGTCTATGAGCCCTTGTCATCAGACCTCTCTTATCCTTGCTGAATCCATGCCTTGTCACGCTTTTATAGCCCTGCCTGGATCTGCCTTACAATCTCTTCAAAAGCTCTTCTCTCTCTTTCTCGTAGCCCGGCTTGCCCAGGAGAGCGAACATATTTTTCTTGTAGCTCTCCACACCCGGCTGGTTGAACGGGTTCACGCCCAATACATATCCACTCACGCCGCACGCGAACTCAAAGAAGTAGAACAGTTCGCCCAGGAAGAACTCGTCCTGCTTCGGAATGTTCACGATCAGGTTCGGAACATTGCCGTCCGTGTGCGCGAGGATTGTCCCGTTCATCGCGCTCTTATTCACAAAATCCACGGTCTTGCCCGCCAGATAATTCAGTCCGTCGAGATCCACCGGCTCCTCGCCGATCGTGAGCTCGCATCTGGATTCCTCTACATTCATCACTGTCTCGAAGAGTGTACGGCTGCCGTCCTGGATAAACTGACCCATAGAATGGAGATCTGTCGTGAGATCTACCGATGCAGGGAAGATTCCCTTCTGGTCTTTTCCTTCACTCTCGCCGTAAAGCTGCTTCCACCACTCGGAAACATAGTGCAGGCTCGGCTCGTAGTTCGCCAACACCTCGATAGCCTTTCCTTTTCTGAGCAGGATATTGCGGACTGCCGCGTACTGAAGGGCGTCATTCTCTTCAAAATCTGCTTCCAGCGCGCGCTTTCTTCCGGAAGCCGCACCCTCCATCAGCTTGTCGATGTCCGCTCCGCTGGCCGCGATCGGGAGAAGTCCCACCGCCGTCAGCACAGAAAAACGTCCTCCGACGTCGTCCGGAACCACGAACGTCTCGTAGCCCTCGGCCGTCGCCAGACTCTTCAGTGCTCCTCTCGCCTTGTCCGTCGTCGCGTAGATGCGCTTCGCCGCCTCAGCCTTGCCGTACTTCTTCTCCAGCATGCCCTTGAAAATGCGGAACGCGATCGCCGGCTCCGTCGTCGTGCCGGACTTCGAGATCACGTTCACGGAGAAATCGCGATCTCCGATCACCTCGATCAGATGCTGAATGTACGTGCTGCTGATGCTGTTGCCGACAAAGTAGATCTCCGGCGTCTTGCGGATCTCCTTCGACACCGTATTGTAAAAGCTGTGGCGCAGGAACTCGACCGCGGCTCTCGCTCCCAGATAAGACCCGCCGATGCCGATCACAAGCAGCACCTCGCTGTCGCTCTTGATCTTGTCTGCCGCCTTCTTGATCCGGGCGAACTCTTCCTTGTCGTAATCGACCGGAAGATCGATCCATCCGAGGAAATCATTGCCGGCCCCTGTCCGCGATACCAGCAATTCCTTCGCGTCCGCAACGATCTTCTTCATCGACGTCACTTCATTCTCAGAGACAAAGCAGGCCGCCTTTGAATAGTCAAACGTCACTTTATTTCCCATACCACAACATCTCCTTTTCGTGCTTTTCCGTATTTTTTCCGCATCTATTCTAGCAGACCTTTTCCGCTTGTGCAAGAGTCTTTTTCGGGCTGCCGCCAAACTCGTTTTACTATAGCGCGGCAGCCCTTACAAGAGGAATTCCTTGAGCACCTCCCGCAGAATACGTTCCTGCTCCGCCGGATCCATGTGCCGCAGAAGCTCGGCGTTTCGCTCCCGCTCCGTCGCCGCCGCGGTCTCCTGCATCCCGGCCTTCACTCGGGCAAGATTCTCCTTCAGATCATTCTTCTCTCTTTGCGCCCGCGTCTGTGTCACAGCACTCTCCTTTGCCGCCTTGCGCTTCACTTTGCGCCTGCTCTCGACAGAGACGATCGGGGCAGACTCCTCCATCGCATACGTCTGCGCCGTGTCCTCACTGTAGTCACGGACCGCACCGCTGTTCTCCAGATAATCGGCCAGCTGCACTTCAAGAAACCTGCGCCGGTACCCGGTATCTGCGACCGCATAGGAGACGGCTACCAGAGAGACAGCCAGAAGCCCCATCCAGAAATAGGAATTTCCATTCACAACCGCGCCTCCGCTCTGCACAAAATATACACTTCCAGCGAAGGCGCACAGCACACTGACCGACAGAAGATCGAGGCCAAGTCGTTTCCAGCGATGCAATCCCATCCCCCAGAATCGGTATTCCATCAAGTTCTTCCTGATGAGGGCCTGTACATCTCCGACCTTCTCATTCAGATGCCGGCAATATTGAAACCGTTGTCGTAGCTGTTGCAAAAATTTCCCGTCGGGCTCCCCCGTATTTTTCGTGTCTCTTATCAGCCTGTCGTATATTTGTTTGAGGATCATCTGACTGGCGACCGCAGCCACGCAGGCCGCCGCAAGTAGATAGAGCAGTAGATTTCGCTCCATGATGAACTGTACCATGATAGGCTCCCCCCTTCCTGATGATGCCAGAGCGCTGCAGTCGCTCAAGTATCGCCATTATAGCCGCATTTTCGGGGTTTGCAAAGAAAAATCGTTCGACAAATTCATATGCCGAACGACCAAATCCGAGCCGCAAAAAAGCTCTCCGGGGAGATCAGTTTTTTTCTCAGGATAAGAATTATTCCTCGTTTTCCCGCGGTTCTTCCTCCAGCTTCGCCTGTTTTTTCCGGAAGAAATCGGCCGAAAGCTGCAGAACCGCAAAGCATACGGTAAACGCGATCCCTGCATATACTACACCTGAGGCAAGAGAACCCGCGATCTTGTCCGGAAAGCGTTTCACCGTAAAAATGAACCCCATTGCCCCTGTGATAAGGGCAGCCGTCAGAGCGACGGCGAGGTTCGATGAAGTATTCGGCTTCAGACGACGATCCCAGATCCCATGCCTGAGGCATCCCGCGGCTATGTACAGCGCAAGCGCCGCAAAGACAATGTACTCTCCCGCAAGATTCCTGAAATCATAGTCAAAGAAAATCCTCTGCGCCACTATGACGGCCGCCAGCCCCCAGAAAGCCAGCCAGCACCCGTTGTGCTCAATCCGCAGCAGCGTCTGCTCCTGCCTTTCGTCAAGATTGTTCTTACTTTTCTTCATTTCCGTTCTCCTCCCAGAATAGATCGTTTAACGTAGTGTCCAGCGCCCTGCAGATCGCGATACAGAGCCTGAGCGAAGGATTGAAATCACCCGCTTCAATCAATCCTATCGTCTGTCTGGTAACTCCTACCTTCTCGGCAAGCTTCGTTTGAGAGATATCCAATTCGATGCGCCTGAATTTCATTTTCAGATTTCTCATTGTCCACCTCCTATTGACAAGCATACACCATAATGGGAGGAATGTAAAGTATATATTGCATTTATTTTATATATATTGCATCACTCAGAAATATCAGACAACAAAACGATATTTTCCTTTGCCGGCGCCTTTGATCTGCTCCGTAAGCTCAAGCTTGAACATCCTGCCGATCAGATCTGTCGCCGGTCGTTGGGTAATTCCCAGCACTTCCATAACATCCCCGCGTCCAAATACCTTTTCCTTTTCAAATTCGTCGTGCAAGCGGAGTATATTTGTCTTTGTTCTTGATGATACAGAATTTGTTTCAAGAATTTTCAAAAGGTTGTTTTCTTCAATGGGCTGTTTAATGGGCTGTTTAATGGGCTGTTTTTTATTTGAATATACGGAATTCTTCCACGCAATATGAAGATATCTGTTTTTAAGCTCATGGTTCTCCCCCATCAGCAGATTCTGAAGAAAATATTCAAGGTATGACGAGTCTTCATATATCCCTGCGCCAAGATCGGAATAATTTGCCCTGACAAGCGCATTGCGAAAATACCACGCATTTTTTGCAAACACATCGTTTGTCGCATGGAAACCCAGTGATCGAATATATTTGATGAAAAACACAGCGGTCGTGCGGGTATTTCCCTCTCCGAAAATATGGATCTGCCAAAGTCCCGACAGAAATCGAGCAAGATGCCGTATGATCTCACTCATTGACAAATCCGCATAATTGAACTCCCGCTCCATCTGAAAATCATATTCCAAAGTTTCCCGAAGATCCGCTGCACTTCCGTACATTACAGAAGCGCCGTCAAGAACCCATTCCTTTTTGGAGATATTGTAATCCCGTATCCTTCCGGCATAAGCATAGACGTCCTGAAACAACCGCTTATGAATAGAAATGTAATACACAGGAGAAAATGCAAACGAATTTTCTGAAAGAATTTCCGCTATTCTGACAGAGACCTTATCCGCCTCTTCTGTCCGCTCCGGTCCATGCTGTTTATTCTCTTCATAATAGTCTTCAATGCGAAGTCTGACTTCCTCAATACTGATGCCCCCCTCGATATGATCTCTGGCAGTATTCAGAAGGTACTCAGAAGGGCGCAGCTGATCTACATCCTGCAAGCCGATCGCCGTCTGCCATGCATAGACCTTGCCTGCCCTGTCCGGTTCCTTGTCCCTGAGATACTCGGCAAAAGGATCTGTATATTCATCTTCAATATGAATTTTTCTCTTATCCGTCATCAGAATCCTCCTTCCCCATGAACTCATGTCAAAAGAATCACGTCTATATTATAAAGGCAGATATCAGCCGTCTCCTCACCCGAGCATCCCCTCCACAAGCCGGACGCTGTGCGCGACTGCCTTCTTCTCGAAGGTCGGGTAGTCCTCCGAGGCGCTGTCGTCGGCCTTGTCGGAGATCGCCCGGATGATCACAAAGGGAATTTCATTCAGGTACGCGGTCTGCGCGATCGCAGCGCCCTCCATCTCCGTACAGAAGCCATGAAACAGTCCGCTGATGCGCTCCTTGATCGCTTTGTCCGCGACAAACTGGTCCCCGCTGACCACGCGCCCGCGGAACACCTTGATGTCAGGGTTCACCTCCTGACAAGTCTTTTCCGCCAGATCCGCAAGCTCTTTGTCCGCCTCGAACGAGAACACATCCATCTGCGGGATCTGCCCCGGCTCGTAGCCGAAATTTACGGCGTCCATGTCGTGGTGTACGACGTCCGTCGAGATCACAATGTCCCCGATATCAATATCCGCATTCAGCGAGCCCGCGATCCCGGTGTTAATCACGGCATCCACCTGAAACTCATCGACCAGAATCTGTGTGCAGACCGCCGCGTTCACCTTTCCGACGCCGCTGCGCACGACCACGACCTCCCGCCCGTTCAAAACACCCTCGCAGAAATTCATCCCGGCTTTCTTTACCTCGCGCTGGATATCCATATCCTTTTTAAGCTGCTCTACCTCAATGTCCATTGCCCCGATGATGCCTGTCTTTTTCATAGCATTAAAGTCTCCTTCCAAAGTTGTCCCCGCGTTCTTTCCCTTTCATGCTTTGTATCAGCAGATCGCAGCTGATCTTCTCATTGGCCTGATTCAGTTTCCTGCTCGTTCTCCGCCGCCTGCGCCGCGGTGTTCGCGGTATCATTGAATTTCTTCACCGCCTGCGAAATATCTGCTCCGTCCCCAATCTCCTGCAGCATGTTCCACCACGCTGTGCGCGCGTCCGCCCAACCCGGCGTCACCTGATAATAATCGCCGAGATACTGCGTGAAAATACTGTACTCTTTCATCAGCACATCGTTCGCGTAGAGCTCCGGCATCTCGCGCACCGGCCAGTAGGACGACACTAGAACCGCTCTCGCGTAGTTTTTGTCGTCCTCCGTGAAAAAACGGATAAAATCCTTTGCCGCTTTTATCTTCGCCTCGTCTTTGTTGTCAAAGATCCCAAAACCCCAGATCCCGGCCTGCAGGGTCGGTTTGCCATCGTCCGACGGAAAAGCCATCGGGAACATGTCAAAGTCAAGATCCGGATTGTTGACAGTCTGGCTGATCTCCACGGAGACATTCCAGCAGAATGCCATCGCAAGCTCGCCCTTTGCGAAGCGCTCAATCTCATCCGTGCCAAGCGCGCTCTCATCAAACGAAATGCCGTCCAGATCTTTCAGAAGCTGCAACGCCTCGATGTTTTCCGGGCTGTCAAACACATACTTCGTGTGCTCCTCGTCCGCGAACGCACCTTCACAGAGGTTCGTCACGAGCGCCCGTGTTCCTTGATCGCCGCCCTGCCCCGCACAGTACACGATCCCCACTTCCTTCTGCCCGTACTCTTTCAGTGTCTCCACAGTATGGACAAAATCATCCGTCGTCCAGGTACGGCTCTCCTCGTCAATGTAAGAAAGAACGCCAGCCTTCTCAAACAGATCGCGATTGATCACCATGCAGTGCGTCGTCATGCACAGCGGGAACTCGTAATATTCCCCGCCGCGGTATTGACAGGCATCCCGGACAGGCTCATAGATTTCCCCGGCCGTCTCCGATTCCCATAAATCAGAGAGATCTGCCATCATACCCTTGTCGCCCCAGTCCGCCACCAGACGCTCCGGCCCTTCCAGCACGAGATCTGGAAGCGCTCCGTCCTCCGCCGCCTGCGCAATCTTCTCGTCCCCAGTGGCATAATCCAGATATTCCACCGAAACATGATACTCCGGATACTGCCTGTGAAACTCTGAGATCAAGTTGGATACCGCGCTCTTGTTTCCCCAGTCGCCGACCGGATACGTCCACAGCGTGAGCTCCGTGGTCTCCTGCTCCGTCTCCGTCTGCGCATCCGTCTGCGGCGCCTGCTTCGGACCGCCACAAGCAGTAAGCAACAACGCCATTCCTACAGTCAGCGTCAAAATCAAAGGTCGTTTCATTTTTCCCCTTCTTTCTAAATTCGTGTTTAGCGTACATTAACAATCCAGACGCCCGATGGGAATTGTCGATACCACGGCAAACACGTTCTCACTCG
>CANQEB010000061.1 GCA_947594085.1 uncultured Lachnospiraceae bacterium
GGCGATTGCATCGAGATAGAAAACGAGTCTAGGTTTGCGGTCAGGCCGTACCATGCGTTGTTCGTACGGGTTTTGTGAACTATACACGAATCCTGCGCCCTCGCGGCTCAGTGGAAGAACCTGCCACCCATATACCCGGTCATCCCGTCAACCTCGACCTTGTACCATCCAGTCGAGTCGTCGAGGACCCGCACAGTCGTTCCATACATGTATTCGCCGATGATCTCGTACTCATAGCCCGGACCGCTGCGCAGATAGCAGGAACCTGTCAACGTCATGTAGACCGGTTCCGGAGTCGGCGTAGGCGTTGGCTCCGGTGTAGGAGTCGGTGTGGGCGTTGGTACAGGCGTTGGCGTAGGAGTCGGTGTGGGCGTTGGTACAGGCGTTGGCGTAGGTGTGGGTACAGGCGTTGGCGTAGAGGTCGGTGTCGATGTCGAGGCAGTTTCCGGAACTGTCTGCGTCTCTGACTGGCGCGTTATCGTCACACCAGAACCGTCCTGCGGAATGAGACTTGTTCCGGGCGTCTTCGACCCTTGATCGTCCGCATTGCCTTCCTCCGGCTCATTTCCTAAACTACTCTCCTTCTCCGAAACCGCTTCAGAAGCTTTCTCTGGCTCTGATTCTGCTGCTGACTCGGATTCTGACTCAGCCTCTGTTCTCATCGTTTCCTCCGACGATGCCTCCGACTCCTGTCGCGATTCTGTCTGTTCTCCTGTTTCCGGGTAAACCTCTACAACATCCCGCAAATCCGGTTCGTTGTGGCGCTGAAAGAGCCTAACCCCGATCATCACCAGAAAAAATATCAAAACCGCCGCCAACAGCAGCATAATATACCGCAAATAGTCCGATAACCACTCTTTAAAGTTCTTCATGGCTCCACTTCCCCTTTTGTATCTCAACAAATAGACAGCTTCCTCTGATCAAAGTCGCAAAACATGAAATTCAATATACGCCGCTTCCCTTACCAGAACTTCCTGATCACTTTTTTCATATAGATTGTATACCATACGGCATAGACCGCAAACACAAGAAGAAATGACAGGTAAATGGCCGGGTTGACAAATCCAACTCCGAAGTCCTGTAATAGTCCTAGGATTCCGCACCCGAATGCCAAAACACCCAATACAAGCTGCTTCATCGCAATTGCCTGAATATAACCCTGTACATCCTTGCATCTCATGACATCAAGGCCCTTCGGCATAAGCATATTTTGCTTGATCTTTCCGGTCGTCTTCATCTCCAGGCAAAGGTAAATGACATACACCCCACATGCAACGACTACCATATCGACCAGAGAAAACAGCGAACTCGTATCCATTTTTCCTACCCCTTTCTTTCGCGCCTGCATCCGTTTGTTCGATGACCGCGTACTGCCAAAGAAACCCGCAATCATCACCTTCTATTCGAACACCCTTATCTGTTCCCGACAAGCGTCTCAAATCAGCATATTCCGAGAAATTCCTTGACTGCTGCCTCCATCTGTGTCCTCTCGATCACCTCGTCGTGCAGCACTTCAGCGCTGCGAATCTCCTCGATCGCCCGCGGCACCTTTGTCCCGGAAATCCTGCTCAATTCATCGATCAGTTCAAAGTCATCCATTCCAGCATACTTCGAATCGATCGCCTCCATCACGCTGCGCGCAAACTTGTACGGGCTGGCGGTCGACGCTATGACCGTCGGCGTATGGTCCCCCGACTGTGCCTTATAAGTACGGTATACACAGGATGCAACCGCCGTGTGCGTATCGAGCACATAGCCTGTCTTCTCATACAATTTCGCAATCTCCACCGTGACATCCTTCATGGTGGCAAACCCTCCGGTAAAGTCCCGCATCGCCTCTTTCATTGAATCGTTAATCTCATAGCTGCCCTTAGAAGAGAGCTCCGCCATCAGCCGAGCATTCTCCTTCGCGTCATCACCTGCCATCCGATAAATCAGACGCTCCAGATTGCTTGAGATCAGAATATCCATCGACGGCGACGATGTCAGGATAAACTCACGATTTCTATCGTAGACGCCGGTTTGGAAAAAGTCATACAGCACCTTATTCTCATTGGACGCACAGACCAGACGAGCAATCGGAAGACCCATGCACTTTGCGTAGTATGCCGCCAGAATATTGCCGAAATTCCCAGTCGGCACCACTACATTGATCAGATCGCCAGGCCGGATCCTTCCCTCCTTCATCAGTCTTCCATACGCGTATACATAATAGACAATCTGGGGAACCAATCGTCCAATATTAATCGAGTTTGCAGATGAGAATCGATATCCGGCTCTCGCAAGTACCTCTCCAAGCGCCACGTCTCCAAAGAGCTTCTTCACGCCGGTCTGCGCGTCGTCAAAATTCCCATGGATTCCTATGACACACGTATTTGCGCCCTTCTGAGTCACCATCTGCTTCTCCTGCACGGCACTCACACCATTCTTCGGATAAAACACAATGATCTTCGTCCCGGGCACATCGGCAAACCCTGCCAAAGCAGCCTTCCCTGTGTCCCCTGAAGTCGCTGTGAGGATTACAATCTCCTTGTCCTCATGATTCTTCTTTGCCGCGGTCGTCATCAAATACGGAAGAATCGACAAAGCCATATCCTTGAACGCAATTGTCGCGCCGTGAAAAAGCTCCAAATAATATGCGCCATCCGCTTCCCGGATCGGGGCAATCTCCGACGTGTCAAATTTTGCGTCATACGCACTGTTGATGCATGTCTTCAATTCCTGCTCCGTATAGTCAGTCAGGAATCGGCTCATCACCGTGTAGGCAGTTTCCTGATATGACATAGTCCCAAGCTTCTCAAGCGGAAGCTCCAGCTTCGGTATCTGCTCCGGCACAAACAAGCCTCCGTCCTCGGCCAGCCCCTTCAATATGGCCTGCGAAGCCGTCACCCGGTTTTGTTCATTTCTGGTACTCCTGTACATCAAATCCATAGTATTCATCCTTTTCTGTTCCATCATGCCAGATCTGCTATCCGTCAATCATTCATTGATAACGTCTGATCCATTCTGCATTATCATACCACATAAAATAAAATCCTGCAATGCAGGATTCGCTGTCTCATGGATTCACTGCCCCATGGAAAGTAACGCTTCCATCTCCCCGCGATAGAAAAAGGACTGCCACAGAAACTGCAGCAGCCCTCTTCCTATGTATTACTCACATATTCTGCAAAAGTAAAATACTCATGTCCGCCATACTCAAAAATCTTGACAAGGCTTGAATCAAACCAGCTTGCGCAATCTGAGTCCGCATCATCGCGAGCGAAAAAGAACAAAGCGCCCTGTGAGTAATCCTCTCCCTGCAATACTCGGTCAACAGCCTCTATCGTCGAATCCGTAACGGTACAACTATAGATTCTGCCGTCCGATGTAGGCTGGAATTGCGCTTTCTGCCAGACCACATCATAAATATTGTCAGGAAAATGCGAATCCTGTACACGGTTGAGAACCACCTGCGCCACGATCATCTTGCTCGTCAGATCTCCGCCTGTAGCTTCCGCTTCTACTATATGCAACAATGTGTAATAATCATCCTGCGACATCTGGTTTTCATATACTGCCTGTTGCGCGTAGTAGCCAAGCTCACTTGCGATCTTCGTACCTTCCTCGATCGATGTCCGGTGGATGGCTCTTCTGTCAAGCCCTTTTATCCCCGCCAGTACTTCCTCATTCGCATCTGCGACGCTCACAAGCCGTGCAGCATCGGAATATCGCTCCATGTATGCCACACCATTGACAACCCCCATCAGCCCTGCCTGTAACTGCTGTGCCCTTCCATCCTCATCTTCCAGAGAATCTACAGCATACACCCTGCCACGACCGCTGGTGTCAAATTCCGGTATGATCAGTACAACACCGGCGACAAGCATAATACCCGCCAGCGCTGATGCAATATCCCTGATGTACCGACACATGATACGCCGCGTGAAACCAACAAGTGATTTCAGTTCGTCTCGTAACAGCATCATAAACTCTCCTGTCGTTCATGGTAGACATCTCCCCATGTCCGCCTCTTATGTCCCTTATCGTTTACTTAACTGCCTCCCAACGTATCTGTATTATACAAAATTCTGAAACCATATGTCAATATATTTTTCATATTTTTGTAACATATTATCTGGTCGACATAATTCGATGTTTCAATTATGTCTATTTTATCTCAAAATAAGCTCTTATTTTGCTCATTTTTTGTACATAATATCAATTGGCAATCTCCTCATTTGTCTATTTTGTCAAATTGCCAATTCGACATTTTTCCCTTATTTTATTGATTTTGTGGGCTTTTTTGTTGAAATGATTGATGTAATGTCGAGATATTAATATTTTTGTAATATTTCGTAATCATATTGTGAATGTGGAACAGCGGTTCTATATATCACAGGTAAAATATATTTACGACATAAGAAAAGTAACAGCAATGCCTAATACCAGAAGATGCAACGGGTAAAATGCATAAAACCATCGATTCCATTCTTCATGCTTCTGCTCCTCATTGTACAGCCAGATCAGATAAAAAGACAATGGCCCTGTGATGTGAATCAAACTAACCAGAACGCCTAACAAAGTTTTCAGCACATTGCGCGCATAAAAAAGATAAAAAATCGCGACCAGCAGCACTGTGCTCGGTCCAAACTGCACACGCAGCAAAGTGACCCAGACCATCGCCCCAATCACGGTGCAGATACGCGCCAGGATGGCAATAGCCCCTCTTCCCTCCTTGAAAAGATCCAGCACATAGAGCATCAGCAGGCTGACAACGACTCCGAACACAGGATTCTGCATAGAAAAATTGATAAAAGATTGCTGCATCGCCAAATCAAACGGAATTTCGCTCAGAAGCGCAAGGATCAGAAGCCGCAGAAGGTACTTCCTGTAATCAGAGGTATGTCGAAATCCTTCCACCAAAAGGAAGGCAAAAATCGGGACGGCGAATCCACCGATAATCTGCATTGCGGAGCCGATCCCGGCCATCATCACCAGATGAGAATCTGTCTCCATCGCCTGCGCGAGTCCTGCCTGAGTATAGCGGTCGAGATGGATGATCCCGTCCTGCACAACCGACGCGCCAATATTGCAGATCAGCATTGTCACACAGGCAAACAGCTTCAACCCAAATGTCGAGATCGACGGCAATTTCCAGACCACATTCGGTTTTCTCATCATTGTATTGCTCATAACATCCGCGTCCTCCGTTTCCTATCCGTCGTTCATACAGACGAGCATATCACTCTCTGATTCGCCATCTTCCAGTTGACAGTACAAACAGTGATAAAAAATATCTTCCGTGCAAAATAACCGCGCGAATTCTCAGAAATCACGTATCACTTCCAAAGCCGGAAGGGCATTCCCGTCATAGTCAAACAGCGCCTGGTTTGCCCATTCATTTCCTCCCGGTCCACGTTCTTTGATGTATGCGCAAGCCGCATCCGTCGCCCAACCGCTCCCCGGCACTGGAATCCAGGCCGGCTCCCAATAGAAAAAGCCTCTGCCTTGTCCATTTGGGACCTCACGGATGATCTGCAGGACGTCCCGCATAAAATCAGATTGTCCTTTTGGAGTCATCGGATAGTCAATCGCATCCGCCAGCTCCCGCCGGGTTGCCATCCCTTTCCGCTCGTGCGGCGCAAGCTGCTCGTAGGCACCATAATCTTTCATTGTATAACCCATCGAGACTTCCGTCACAATCAAGTCCTTCCGGTAGCGCACGGCAATGTCATTCATATTGGCTTTCAGCATCGCGGGCGTCCCGTGCCAGAACGGATAATACGACAGCCCGATGTAATCAAAATCCGCGCCGCCATTTGCAAAATAGGAGTCAAACCAGCCGCGGTACAGCTCATTATTCCCGCCGTTATCCAGATGGATCATCACAGAGATTTCAGACTGGCCGCACACCGTCTGAGCGCCTGCCTGTGCATCTGTCGAGTGGTTCTCGCGCACTTCTGCCTCCATCTCGCGCACAGCGCGGATGCCCGCGCTCACGAATCGCGCGATGTTCGCAAAGTTCGGTGTCCTTCCATACGGCCACAAAAGGCCATTGGAAAGCTCGTTCCCGACCGCCACCATCTGCGGCAGAATGTCTTCTTTTTTGCAGCGCGCAAGCACCTCTTTTGTGTAATCGTAGACCGCCGTCTCCAGTTGCCCGGCGTCCAGACCGCGCCACGCCTTTGGTACGGTCTGCTTGCCCGGGTCTGCCCAGAAATCACTGTAGTGGAAGTCGAGCAGCCAGCCGACGCCTTTCTTCTTCGTGCGCTTTGCAAGCGCCAGCGTCGTCTCGATGTCGTTGCCGCCCGCGCCATAGGAGTTGCCCGCTTCGTCAAAGGGATCGTTCCAAAGGCGCAGGCGCACCATGTTCATCCCATAGTTCTTCAGGATGTCCATGGCGTCCCCGCGCACACCGTGATCATAGAATTTCCCTCCGCAGCGCTCGACCTCCAGCAGGGTCGACAGATCCATGCCCTTGATGAAATTCCCCATTTTGTGTTCCTCCACATGCGGCCTGCTTCGCCTCATCAGTCGTCGAATTTCTCGAAGTCCTCCATCGCAAAGCGCCGCATCATATCGCCGTAGCGGAAACGCGCCATCTGGTTCTTCGCAAGTACATCCTCCTCGCTCCCGCGGTACTGGCAACGGATACAGTAATATTCCTTCTTCTCCTTATCGTAAAACATATCGAGGTCCAGATCGCGCATGAAGCAGGACGGACAGCGATAATTTAATTTCCCTTTTCCAGATTGAGCCATGTCGCAAAGACCTCCTTCTCGCAGAGTTTCCCGGTATAGCCGAGCGTGAACATCGGGCTGAACGCATAGCCCTCCTTGAAATAGCCTTCCTTCTCCCTGCCCTCGCAGGTCATGGTGACGCGCGTGTCGATCGGCGGGAGCAGGCAGCTGACCGCGTCAGCGTCCTTCAGCGACGCTTCCCTGCATTTGTACTCATAGGGAAGCTCCGTCTTCTGCGTGCCCTTCACAGCCGAGAGCACGAGGCTCGACATATCCTCGGTGTACTCGGTCGTCCCATAGCAGCCGACCATGTACTCATTGATCGTCACGTCTGCAGACGGATCGCTCATCTCCAGCACCTTCCGCTCAATCTTAATCGAACTGCTGCCCTCCGTGAACGTAATCACGGTCTGCAGCTTTACGGTCAAATCAGAGAATTCAATGTCCACCGGATCCAGCGTCAGAACACGTTCGACGATTTCATATCCTGCGCCGTTTCCACCGCTGACGTCCGATACGCGCTCCGTGTGAACCGCTCCCTGCGTCCTGTCGTCCGCCGGTCTTCTGTTCTCAGAGAAATGTGCCTTCGTGCGGCAGAGGCAAAGGTCAACCTCCTCGCCGCCGTGACAGATTTTCGCGCTGCGCACCGTCCCCTCGCCCGCGTAGTGTGTGAAATAACCCGCGCGGTACTTCTCCTGGATCAGAAACGGATAACTCGCGTCCTGGATATGCGGCGTGCCGATGCCCACCGGCCACTCAAGCTTCGCCACATATGGGCGCAGGTCAACGATCGCTCCACCCTGGTCCATGTTCACGCCGACGCGCATGAATGGATCACAGTACCAGAAGACCTGCTTCTTGCTCCCGTAGAGAATATCTCTCCACAGCGCGCACTCCGGCTCCGTATAAGACTTCTTCTTCCTGTAGTAATCCGCAAACTCGCTCATCGTCATGTCGATGAGCTTACCTTCCTTCTTGAGCTTCCCGTAGTAGGCGCAGCCGTCCTCGTAGGACTTCAGCAAAAGCTCATACGGGGACTCCCAGCGCCCCATCTTGTTCATCCAGCCCGGCCCGACAAACATCATGTTGTAGGCGTAGCCGTTGTTGAATTTCTCCTGATAGCGATACTGGTCGATCAGGTTGTAGAGATACGGGTATTCCCATGTCTCGGTATCATAGATCATCCCACGCAGTACATTCTGCGGGTGCGTCCCGAAGTTCGAACCGTTGCCGTCGTAGCAGGCGATCAGGTCGCGACTCAAGTGCGGGATCGCGACGATGCCGGAGTCCTCCGCCTCGTTCGCGGCCGGCGCATGTGTGTTCTGCTTCGACGGGATCCACGGCGCCCAGGGGCCGCCGTCCATGAAAGTGTACCAGCTGTTGTTGCAGGTGTGATAAGCCTTCGGCCCTTCCTCCCAGCAGGTCGCCACCGCGCACTTGACCGAAGGGTAGCGCTCCTTTATGTAGTTGATCAGATCCGCGTCCATGTAATACGAGCCAGTTGACTCCGGATAGAAGCCGAAGCGCTCGTAGAACTTTCCGAACACGTCCTCCACGATCGCCTTCTTGTCCTCCATCGAGAACATCCAGATGCAGAAATCCTTCGTCTTATATTTCTCGCGAAACTCCTTGCACGGCAGTCCGAGCAGCGTCAATCCGATCTCATCCCCGTACTTCTCGTGATGCTCTTTCGCTAAGGCAACCGCCTCGTCGTTGAACAAGCTGGCGTAGGTCATCTCAATTGTCGTCTTCAGCCCGTTCTTGTGCGCGCACTCCTGCTGTGTCTTGAAAATGTCGAGGCTCTCCGTCAGCAGGGCCTTGCGCCCGATATCCTCCGCCTGCCCGTGTCCGGTCACCTTCTCGGCGTACTCCGGCACCATCTCAGGGCGGTGGACAATATTCAGGATAAACTCTCCCATAGTCGTCTTTTCCTTTCTCAGATTCTCAGTATTTTCTCTCAAACCTGCAACGAAAAAATCCTTCCGACTTCTCCTGTCGCAAGATTTTGCCCGGCATTCTGGCACATTCCACGCTGAAAAGATTCATTTTCTCAGAGAAACGCCCCATCTGCCGGGCAAACCATATTCTTGTTATCACATAATGCAACCGATCTGTCAAGTCCGATAAATCACTCTTGCAGATCTTTGTGATTCGTCAGCTGCGTACTAAGATCGCTTAGCCCTTCACAGCGCCTCCGGTCACACCCTCCACATAGAACTTCTGCATGATGAAGAACAGGATCGAGATCGGAATCGACACGAGCACGCCGCCGCAGCAGAAGATCGTAAAGTAGCTGTTGATCAGGCTCTTGTCGAGCATCTTGTACAGGCCGATCGCGACTGTGTAATTCTCGGAGATACCCGCATTCAGGATCATCTTCGCGAACACGAAATCCATCCACGGACCGAGAAAACTGCTGATGACCGTGTACACGATAATCGGACGACTCATCGGAATGATGATCGTCGAGAAAATTCTGGCCTCGCTGCAGCCGTCAAGCCTTGCCGCCTCGCAGAGCGCGCGCGGAATCGTATCAAAGAATCCCTTCGCAATCAGATACCCAAGCCCTGCGGATCCGGAATAGACCATGATCAGACCCGCGTAGCTGTTCGTCAGATTAAAGGTCTTCAACACGAAATATACCGCGATCATCGAGAGCATGCCCGGGAACAGGTTCAGGATCACGCCCATGTTCATCAGCGGCTTTCTCATCGGGAAGCGCATCACGGAGGTCGCGTAGGCGACCATCAGCACGAACGCCGTAGAGATCACCGTCGTGAAACACGCGACTATAAATGTGTTCATGAACCAACGCGGAAACTGCTGCACGGTATCCGGCTGAAACAGCTTCTGATAGTGGATCAGACTCCACTCCTTGGGGAAGAACGTGCTGGTGTTCATTCCCGAATATGCGCTGAACGATGTGCAGACCAGCCAGATGATCGGGATCAGCCAGACGAACGCCAGAAAAGCGATCAGCAGATTGTGCAGGATAATGCTTGAGGTTCGATTACTTTTCATCTTTCTCATTATTGGTAATCCTCCTCTCTTCCGTTTCCTATCATGCGGTTAAACGCAAACAGTGTAAACACCGCGCAGATAATGAATACGATAATGCCGATTGCCGAAGCCATCTTGTAATTGTAATAATCCTGCGTCAATCGGAACAGCCAGGTCACCAGAAGATCGACCTCCTTGGCCTGCGAATTCGCCATCGCCTGGTTCGTCGTCGTGTAGACACCCTCCGTCAACAGATAAATCACGTTGAAGTTATTGATATTCTTGACGAAGTCCGTCACGAGCGCTGGACCAGTCACAAAGAGCATATACGGCATCGTAATGCTCTTAAAGATCTGGAACGGCTTCGCACCGTCCACCCTTGCGCTCTCCACCTGATCGGACGGCAGATTCATCAGCACGCCTGTCGCGATCAGCATCTGATACGGGATGCCGATCCAAATATTGATCAGGATGATCATCACATGCGCCCAGCCCGGCGCTGACAAAAACGGAATGTAACTCGTCGAGATAAGACCAATGTCCCGCAGGAATCCGGTCAGTCCGATGTTCGCGCAGATCGTGTTGACAATGCCTCCGTTCGAGAAGAAGTTTCTCACCAGAAGCAGCGATACGAACTGCGGCACCGCGATCGTGATGATAAACAGCGTACGCCACAACCTCGGCAGCCTGGTTTTCTGGCTGTTCAGCAATATAGACAAAAGAATGCCGCCGATGTAAGTCGTAAACGTCGCGAAGAACGCCCACACAAGCGTCCAGCCCAGTACACGCACAAAGGCGTAGCCGAACGTGATGGTCATCCCGCCCCCGCCGAACAGACTGATGAAGTTGTTGAATCCGTTCCATGAGAACAGATTCGTCGGCGGCATGTGCTGCTGGTCATAATTCGTAAACGCGACAAGAATCAGCAGCAGAATCGGGACAAACGTGAAGACCGTGATCCCGAGCACCGGAAGCGTCAGCAGCGTAATGTGAAATTTCTCTTCCACATAAGAATGCAGATCTTCCCGGAAGGTATTGATGTGCTCCCCTGCCTCGGCCTTGAGCTGAAGGCAGTACACATTCACCACATTTTTCATCCAGATGATGATACCGGCAGCCCAGACGACAAAGCTGAACAGAGAGAACAGCAGGATCAAAAACGAATTGTCGTAATCGTTCCATTCGTTTTTCATTGTCTTCATGTTGAACACCTTTTCCGGCTTCACCGTGCCAAGTGATCCGAACTTCGGCACATAGTCGAGCGCGAAAAAGATGGTGAACAGGATCAGGCCTGCTTCAAGCGCGGTCATGATCGCCGCTTTTACGTACTGCTTCCGGCGGGCATATCCTGCTCCCCACCAGAGCAGAGACAGCTTGACAAACGCGTCACCCTTTGCGACCGCGCTGCCGAAGTCCGCCAGAAAGCGGCCGATCGCG
>CANQEB010000062.1 GCA_947594085.1 uncultured Lachnospiraceae bacterium
GAAACCATCAATCGTGGCGCGATCCATATCGTGGAACCCGATTTAGATCAGGTGGTGCATGCGGCGCTTCCGTGCGACCACCTCGATGCTCGAATACGCCTTGATGTGACCGACGTGCATGCCGGCTCCGCTCGGATACGGGAACTCGACCAGCCCGTAGAACTTCGGCCGGTCGTCGAAGTCAGTCGCCTCGAACACGCGGCTCTCCTGCCATCTCTTCTGCCATTTCGGCTCGATCAGCTTGAAATTATGTTTCATAACAGACTCCTCCTAAATATACTTGAATCGTATTCCTACGGTCTTGGCATCGTGTGCTTCGACCTGTATCAGACAATTGCCAATGCCCTATTATACAACCATTTTCTGTAAAAGTCTACGCGCAAATAAATTCTCCGGTCAGTTTTCCTCCGGGCGGCTCCGCTCGATGTACTCGTCCACATTCTCTGCGGTCACGCGGTAATAGGGCAGGCGGATGTATTTCCCGTCCGTGAGCTCGATGTCCGAGAGATCCCCTCCGGTAGCGAGCTCGAAGGCAAGCGTCAGCATCTGCTGTGATTGTCCTTCCTTGTCGTTGTACGCCGTCCCAATCATCTCCCCGTTTTTGACTGCGTCTAGCCCCACGTCCGTCCCGTCGATGCCGACCACGGCTGGCCAGTCCTTCTGCGGGATTCCGGCCGCCTTCAGCGCGTCGATCGCGCCCAGCGCCATATCGTCATTGTTTGCTATGATCAGCTCAATCCGGTCTCCGAACTGCGTCAGGATCGAGGCGGCCTTTGTCTGAGCCTGGGCGCGCTTCCAATTCGCGATCGCGTACCCCAGCTTCTCCACCTTGACGCCCTGCTCCACCAGGGTATTGATCGAATACTCCGTCCGCACGATCGAGTCCTGGTGTCCGGCCTCTCCTTCCAGGATCACGTATTGAAACACTCCGTCTCCATTTTTGTCCAAAGCCTCGTTCTCCTTGAAGGCGTCCGCGGCGATCTCGCCTTCAATGATCCCGGACTCAAACGCGTCCGCCCCCACATAGTACAGCTGACTCCAGCGCGCCAGGTCCTCCTCCACCAGCTCCCGGTTGAAGAAAATGATCGGCACATTGTTTTTCTCAGCCATATCCGTGATCGTGGTCGGCTCCGTCCTGTCCACCAGGTTCACGCAGATGACATCGCACTCCTTCTCAATCAAGCTTTTCACCTGCTCATTCTGTGTGGTCTGGCTTCCCGCCGCGTCCAGAATCTCGAGGTTGATGGCAATCCCGGATTTGTTTCCCTGCTCCACCGCCTCCTGCGCAAGCTCGTTCATCAGCTGTGAGATAAACGTGTCGTACTGGTCGTACGCGGTGACTCCGATCTTGATCGTTTTGACCGTGGCCGTATCCCTGCCGCCGCAGCCGGTCAGCAGTATAGATGTCGATGCCGCCAGACCTGCCAGTATTCTCCACTTTCTCATCCTTCCACCTCTTTTCGCAGTCTTCCCGCGCTCCGTGATGGCGCAAGTGCGCGCATCCTCGTCTTTTCCTCTTTCAGTGATTCGTCTCTGTAATCCGGCTCTCAGCTCACGATCGGATACAGGATCTTCTCCACATTTTTGTCGTACAGATTTTCCCGGGTCACCGTCAGGAAATCCACGTGCGTTTCCGCTTTCTCGTCTTTCTCACCGGACGTTTTGAGCTTCAGCTTCCGCGCCATAAGCTCGGCGCTTCTGTACCCCATATAGAATCCGCCCGGCACCACCAGCGCCTTGACAGAACCCTTGTCCAGATAATAGATCGCCTTCTCTGAGCGCCCTTCTCCGTATATTCTCCAGGAAATGTCACTGTTCTCCTGGAGGAAGGTGACCGCACATTCTGTCGCGTTATTGTCCAGCGCCACCACGACATCTACCTCTGCGTCTTCGTGAAGCAGCCCAGCAGCGGCATCTCTGTCCCACTCTTCCTCCGAACGAATCCACGCGATCTCCGCCCCGCTTCCCTCAATCGCGTCCAGAAAGCTCTCCAAACATTTTCTCTGAGAATGCATCGACTGATTTCCCGCCAGGACGCCGATCCTCAGGCCCTGCATATCCCCGCTCTCACCTGAAAGGACACTCTGTGCCACGGCGGCACCTATCTCGCCCTGATCCGCCGCGACCGTCGTATACTCGTCCTCCGATCCCATATCATTCTCTATCAGAACCGTCGGAGTCTCGCCCACCGTCTCCTCGAAAAGCTCCGGGCTCTCCTCCGCGATCACCTGCACGATAAGTCCCTCCGCTCCATTCTCCAACTCACGCCGTATCGCAGTGCACTCTTCCTCCTGGCTCTGAAGCACACCGGTAAACACCACGTTCAGATGAATGTGATTCTCCTCCGCGCCCTGCTCCAGTCCTTCCTTGAACGCATTCCAGCGGTCATGGCTGCTATCGCCCAGGACTACCGCCACAGAATGATAGGTCTCCTTCTTTCCGACATTTACCATGCCATAGGAGACATAGATCAGGATCGCCACCATAACCGTCACAATCAACCCGATCCACAGTCTTTTGCCCATCATTTTCTCTTCCCTTCCTCCAGCTGCCTCTGGTTCTCCTCTGAGTACGGAATCGCCGGAATGTGTATCGTCACGGTCGTGCCCTCGTCCGGACAGCTCTCGATTTGCAGGCCGTACTGAGGACCGAATCTCAGCTGAATCCGGCTGTGCACATTGATCAGGCCCACACCGGAGCCCCGCTTGCGCTCTCGATTCCCCTCAGTCAGAAGGCGATCCGCCTCCTCCTGCGGAATACCGGGGCCGTTGTCCTGCACCTCCAGGAAAATGTCGTCCCCTTTCCGGTAGCCGTTTACGCGAATCTCCCCCTCGCCGTCCATATACTCCATCCCGTAATAGATTGCATTCTCCAACAAGGGCTGCAGGATCAGCTTCACCGTGCAGTACCCGAGGATCTCCGGCTCTATGTCAAAATCCGCCTGAAATACGTTTTTGTAACGGATTTTCTGAATATTCATATAGTTCTGCGCGTGCCGGATCTCATCCTCGATCCGGATAATGGTCTTTCCCTGGCTGAGGCTGACACGGAACAGGCTCGCCAGCTGGGTGACCATGAACACCGCTTCCTCGTATTTCTCCCCGGTGATCATCCACACGATGGAGTCCAGCGTGTTGTAGAGGAAATGCGGATTGATCTGGGACTGCAGCGCGTCCAGCTCGCTCTTTCGCTTCTCCTCCTGCTCCACCACAATGTCCTGCATCAGCTGTTGGATCTGTTCCACCGTGGACCGAAGCGTGTTTCCGAGGTGCATCACCTCCGTGCTGCCGCCCACATAGATATCCGGATGCAGGTTTCCGGCCTCCCACTCCTCCACGGAGGCGTTCAGCTTCTTCAGAGGCTTGGCAATCCTTGCCGAGACCAGCTGGTTCAGAAGGACAGTCGCCAGAAGCGCCAGAATCACCAGGATGATCACCAGATACCGCGTGCTCTCCATGCCCATGGAGTAGACCTCCATCGGCACCACGCTCACGAGCTTCCAGCCGGTGTAGCTGACCGTCTTCACCGTCACCAGCCGCTTCTCCCCCTCGAAGCTTTCCTGGAACGTCTCGTCCTCGTACGCGAGCGCCGCCAGATTGTTCTCCGAGGAAATGCCCGCGTAGATCTGATCCTGCTTCGGGTGATAGATGATCTCCCCGTCCTGATCCATCAGATAGACATACTCCGCGGAAGCGTCCTCGTTTGCCTTCTTCAGGATTCTCTCGATACTGCTGTAATTCATATCCACCAGCAGCACGCCCAGCGACGTCTCCCCGTTGTGGTTCAGCTCCACGGTACGGCTCAGGGAGATCACCCAGTAATATCGATAAGACGGATCGTCAAACAGATTCTGTACATGAGGCGTGGAAAAATGAAAATTTTCGAGCTGCCCGACCGCATCCTGAAACCACTGGTGCGTCGTGACGTCCACATCCGCCTTCACCGTGGCGATAGGTGCAGCCGCAGTCAGATTTCCGTCGTTTGTATAACAGGCGATGCTCACCAGATTATCCTTGTTGGCTTCATAGAGCAGGTTCATCTCGTCGTCCATGCTCTGCACGGCCAGATCTTTGTCCTTTATGACGCTGTAATACATGGCGTCCGAGATCCAGCGCATATTTCTCAGATGGCCCTCCAGATTGATCGCCGTCTGGTTCAGCAGCTGGGCGGAGTTCTCCACATATTGGTCCTCGATCCTTCTGGAAAACTGCCCGTACAGCGTCAGCACAAGGAAGCCCATGATGCAGACAGACACGACGGTGAAGGACACAGCGATCATCATCTGTATCGATCTCAGCTCCATATGCCTTTTCAGCCAACAGCCCACTTTTTCCCAGCCTTTTTTTATCTTATTCACCAATCTTATTTTCCCCTGTTCTGTATTTCGAAGGTGACATTCCATATTTCTTCTTGAAGACGTAGCTGAAATAATTCGGATCCGAATATCCCGCCTTCTCCGCGATCAGATAGGTCTTGTCGTTCGTGTTCAGCAGGAATTCCACGGCGCGCTCCATGCGATAATCGGTCAGGTATTCGATGAAGGTCTTCCCGGTCTCCTTCTTGAAGACCGTGGAGAAATACGCCGCGCTGACGCCCAGCTGTCTGCACACCGTCCCGATGGAGATATCCTGATCCGCATAGTGTTCCTCCACGTACTGCACCGCCTTGGTTACAAAGGACTGTGTCGTGTCCTGACGCTCCTTCGAGATCATATCCTGCATTCGCCCGCAGCTTCTCATGAGCCAATTCTGCAGATCCTCCGGGGACTCCGTCTGGAACACGATACCGTACACGCCGTCGTATTCCTCGTAGATCTTGTCCATATTCAGGTGGTTGCTGTTGCCGAAGCGCGCCATCTCAACGATCAGCTCCATGATGAAAATCCTGTATTTCTGCAGGGAAGTCCTGCTCCTCGACAGATGATCCACGCAGCGGACGATCTCATCCTCCAGATCCCTTCGGCCTCCGATCTTGATCTTCTTCAGGATCTCGTGGATCGCCTGGTCCTCCCACGCTTCCCTCGTCAGCTCCTGCGGCTCAATCTCCGCGATGTTGATGGCGCGG
The DNA here is from genome assembly GCA_947594085.1 of uncultured Lachnospiraceae bacterium. Taxonomy (GTDB): domain Bacteria; phylum Bacillota; class Clostridia; order Lachnospirales; family Lachnospiraceae; genus Choladousia. The sequence continues at coordinate 5,065 of CANQEB010000062.1, forward strand.
GTGTTTCCGTACAGCGCGCGGTAGGAGACGGCGTTCCTTGCGCCCTGGTACGAGACGCCGAGATCCTCAAGCCTGTCGCAGACCTGCCCCACACCTGCCGTCACCGGAACCTCGCAGACCTTCTTCGCCAGACGGCAAAACTCATCCATATCGTCGGTGTACGCGGTGACCGCCTCTGCCGACGCCAGCTGAGAGATCAGGACAACATCCCCCAGATAGAGCAGTGTCCTGCAATGGTACCGCTCCGTCAGCTGTTCCTCCGCGAGCTTCTTCACCGACACCGTCATCAGGAGCGAATTGAGCTCGATCTGGTCTCCCCCGGCGCTGACGTGGAGAATGGTGACGATATAGCAAGGCCCGCCTGGGTTGATCTGATAATCGACCAGAAACTTCTCGATCTGATCCTTCGGGATTCTGCCCTCGATCAGAGAAGTATAGAAGTTCTCCTGCAGAAGCGGAAGGCTCTCCATGTAATATTTCCGGAGCTTGTCTATGTTTCTCTTCTCGCCCATCTCCCGGTCCAGCTTGTCCTTCACCCTGCCGAAAACCTCGCGCAGCTCGTTCGCGTCCACGGGCTTTAGAATATATTCTTCCACATCGAGCTTGATGGATTCCTTGGCGTACTCAAACTCGTCAAAACCGGAAAAGATAATGATCTTCACGGTGCGATACAGCTCCTTCAGCCGTCGGCTCAGCTCCAGCCCGTCCATGTAGGGCATCTTGATGTCCGTCATCACCACATCCGGCTGATACTCCTCCGCCAGCTCCAGCGCCTCCACACCGTTGTGCGCATATCCCGCCACATAGAAGCCCATGCTCTCCCAATCGGTTTTCTTCATAATGATCTGAATGACCTCTTCCTCGTCATCCACAAGCAATACGGAATACTGTTTCATCTCCTCAGCCGCTCCTCGTCAAATATAAGAATAGTTTAAATCCCTCCGCGCAAAATGTCCACCGTAAAAATATACACAGGGCAGCAATTTGCGCAAAAAACGAGCCGTGCACCGATTGTCCGATGCGACGGCCCGTAAGAGCTTCTCCTAAAAAGCTTATTTCTTCTGGATGTACTTCAAGCAGTCGATCGTCACGGCAGCCAGAATGATGATGCCGGAAAATACAAACTGCAGGTTCGTATCCACGCCCAGAATCGTGAGCGAATAAGTAAGTGCTGTAAAGATCAGGACGCCGACGACGATGCCCTGGATCTTGCCGATACCACCGCTGAAGGAGATACCACCCACCACGCACGCCGCGATCGCGTCGGTCTCCCAGCCTTGCCCGTAGGACGCGGAACCGGAACCAACCATTCGGATACACTCCAGCCACGCGCCGCAGCCGTAGAGGATACCCGCGATGGCAAACGCGGTGATCGTCACCTTAAACACAGAGATGCCGGATACCGCAGCCGCCTCCGCGTTGCCGCCTACCGCGTACATATTCTTGCCGAGCGTCGTCTTGTTCCAGATAAAGTACATCACGCAGACCGCTGCCACCGCCCAGAGTATGATCGTCGGGAACTGCCCGCCGAGCTTCGGCATGATCATCGCCGGAATGTCATTCTCGATCGCACCGAAGGAAATACCCTTTGTCGCGAAGGTCATCAGACCGAACATGATCAGCATGTTCGCCATCGTCGAGATGAACGGATGGATCTTGAATTTCGCGGTGAAGAATCCCGCAAAGCTCGCGAACGCCGTCGTAACGCAGCAGCAGATCACCAGTGCCATGATAATGCGCACGCCCACCGGTAGAGCGCTCAGATCGAACATTTTGCCGAAGATCGCGCCGGTATTCGGCCCCTTGTGCATGATCATGGTCGCAAGCACCATGCTCGTACCGACCATACGTCCGACCGAAAGATCCGTGCCGCCCAGCAAGATCAGCCCACCGACGCCAAGCGCCAGGAACATACGCGGGGACGCCGCCTGGAGGATGTTCAGGATATTGTTCACCGTCAACAGCTTCGTGTGCTTCACAACTGGAGCCAGAATACAAAGCAGGATAAACACGCAGATGATCGCGATATAAAGTCCGTTGTTCAGGAAAAACTGCTTCGTGTTGAAGGTATATTTGTAGTTTTCCCAGTTCTGTTTCGCCTTCTCGCCTCTGGTGAACTTGGAAAGTCTCAAAAGATCGATCAGGTGATATCTGTGCGCATACGCGTCGTGCCGGCGGTCCTTGATCTCCTGCAGGGTCGCTTCGTGCTTGAGCTTTGCGTCAAACTGCACGTTCTTGTAGACGTACTTCTCATCTTTGATCTCATTTCGATCCGTCAGCTTCGCCAGCTCCGCCTGATGATGCGCACCCAGCTCTGCCAGCTCCGCCTCATAGCGCTTGTTCTCTGCGGCCTTCTCCGCCGCGCATGCCTCTACGACTTTTCCATAATACTCTTTCTCATAATGATCGTTCAGGTACTTTACGGCGTCATCTACCAAAGCCTTGATCTGGCCTTTGTTTTTCTCCTCAACTGCTTTCGCCGCCGCAAGCTCTGTCTTTGCCTTCGCGATGATCGATGCCTTTTCTTCCTTTGTGTAGTTGGCATTCTCTTTTACGATCGCGATGTGATTCGTAAGATATGTAACCTTATCCGTGCCATCCACGCGAAGCGCATCGATTTTCTCCTGAATCTTACCAACGTACTCATTAATAGGAGCCAGGAGTTTCTGCTCCTCTTCTACCGAGAGGATCTTTCCGTTTTCTGTAGCCATAATTTTCGTTTTCCTCCATCACAGATAACTGTTCAGCGCTTCCGGTACTCACAGATACATGGCGCTGAGTCTCAGGAGCTCCTCCTGATCGGTTTCCCTGGTATTTACAATCCCGGCCAGCCGTCCGTTGGACATGACACCGATTCGGTTCGTGATGCCCAGAATTTCGGGCATCTCAGAAGATACCACGATGATTGTCTTGCCCATCTTGGCCATCCGGATGATCAGCTCGTAAATCTCATACTTCGCCCCGACGTCAATGCCTCGTGTCGGCTCATCCATCAGGAATACCGCTGGATCCCGCTCGAGCCACTTTCCGAAAATCACCTTTTGCTGATTTCCGCCGGACAGAGCCGTGATCGCGTCGGACGGACCCATGCACTTCGTATGCATGACGTTGATCTCGTTCGCGGTCGCCTTTACCATCTTATCTGTGGAAAGGGCAATGCCGGTCTTGTAGTGCTCCAGATTGGTGATCGTCGTGTTGAAGGTCAGGTCTCCTTCCAGATAAAGGCCGGTGGCCTTGCGCTCCTCCGTAATCATGGCAAAGCCGTGCTGCATAGCATCCTGCGCGTCTGCAAAGTTCATCAGCCGCCCCTTGTAGTAGACTCTGCCCGCGGCTCTGGTGCGAACCCCGAACATCGTCTCCAGAAGCTCTGTTCTGCCTGCGCCCACCAAACCGTACAGCCCGAAGATCTCGCCCTCCTTCACGTCGAAGGTGATATCCTTCAGGTTCGGCGCAAACTTCGTTGACAGATGCTGCACAGAGAGCACGGTGTCCCCCGGCGTGTTGTCCACGGGCGGGAAACGGTTGTCGAGCGAACGGCCCACCATCGCCGTGATCAGCTCGTTCATATTCGTATCCTTGGTGGCCTTGGTCATGACCAGATTGCCGTCCCGAAGCACGGAAACCTCGTCGCAGATCTCGAAGATCTCATCCATCTTGTGGGAAATATAGACCAGCGCGATCCCCTGCGCCTTCAGATTGCGCATCATCTCAAAGAGCTTGGCGACCTCCTTGACCGTCAGGGAGGACGTCGGCTCATCCAGCACGATCAGCCTCGCGTCGTAGGAGATTGCCTTGGCGATCTCCACCATCTGTCTCGCGGAAACCGACATCGTCTTCATCGGCGCGGTCAGGTTCACGGTCATGTTCAGTCTCCGGAACAGATCCGATGCCTCCCGCTTCATTCTGGTCTCATCCACAACGCCCACGGAATTTTTCGGATAGCGTCCCAGGAACAGATTGTCGATTACATTTCTTTCCAGGCACTGATTCAGCTCCTGATGAACCATCGCAACGCCATTTTCTAGCGCATCCTTTGGCCCGAAGAAATTGACTTCCTTCCCGTTCAGGAGAATCGTACCCTCGTCCTTCTGATAGGTGCCGAACAGACATTTCATCATTGTTGACTTACCGGCGCCGTTCTCTCCCATGAGGCCCATGATGGTGCCTTCCTTCACATCCAGATTGATGTGGTCGAGAACACGGTTACGTCCGAAGGACTTGCACATCCCTCGGATCGATAAGACGGTCTTTTCATTCTTATCAGCCATTGTTACACTCCTGTCCCTTTCTCCTCATCTCTCAAAAAAGAAGGCCACCAGAAAGAGAACTTCCTGATGGCCCGCCCTCTAATAATTACTTATTCGGAACCTTTCGGCCAATATTACTGGAGCTTAGCGGTATAAGCTGCTGCGTTGTCTGTCTTGCACATGTTGATAGCAAATGCGTCATACTCGCCCGGATTTGCCAGTCTGTCGGTGATGTTCGCCTCAGTCTGGCCGTCGCCCTTGATGTACTCGACTTCCAGATTCATGATCTTGTCGTAGTTCTGCAGCTGCGGAAGATAAGTAGCGTTCAGGAAGTTATCGGTGGAATTGAAGATGTCCAGCCATACCTTCTTGACCGGTGCGTCATCCTCGGAAAGCTGATTGGAGAATGCAGCGTTCGGTGCAGTCGCATCCAGGAAGTTCTCATAATTGTCTGCCGTAACAGCGCCGTTCAGAGCGTAGAAGCAGCGAGTCTCCTCGTCATAGTAGAACAGGTCCTCGGACAGAACGTTGCCAGCCGCGTCCGGAGTGCCGATACCGGTCATGATGTCCGCATCGTCCAGAGCGTTGCGCAGAACACGGAGTGTCAGGTAAGCCTGAACGTCAGCGTTCTGGGAGATCGTCCCGCAGTAGCCATCAGCGATAGCTGCCACAGCGTCGCTGTTTGCATCGTATCCGAAGGTCGGAACGTTGTTCTCATGGGACCATGCATTGAAGACTGCCATGCCCATGCCGTCGTTGTTGGAGACAACGATATCAATCTGATCGCCAAAAGCTGCGCTCCAGGTAGCGATCGCATTGCCAGCTGTCGGAGCATCCCAGGTAGCGCCGGAGTTGTTCTTCATCTCCTGCGAAGCCAGCTCACGTACAACAAGCTCTGTCCCGTCGTCCAGCGTGATCGAACCATCCTGAACGTCCGTCGCGGAACCATCCGTGTTCGTGCCGATCGGCTGAGAATCTACATCGTCGATCGTCTCGATGGACTCTTTGCCCTGAGAGGAATCCGGAACAGCTGTCCCAAGTGCCTTACGTGCGCCACGGGTACGTGCGATGGAGTCGTTATGTCCGATATCACCGATGCACAGTACATAGCCAAGGACACCGTCACCATTGCGGTCGAGCTCTGCGCCGTGTGCCTTCACGTAGTCAACGATCATCTCGCCCTGAAGCTCAGCGCCCTGCTTCGCGTCGAAGCCTACATAGTAGGTATCTTCATTCCAGGTAAGAGCATCCATATCGAGCTCACCGGTCTGCGAGTTGGACGGCTGACGGTTGAACCATGCAACCGGCTTGTCCGCGTTCGCCACATCACTTGCGGATACTGTGGCCGCCATCATAGAGCTGGCGAGCGCTGCAGCCATGACGATTGAAAATACTTTTCTCATAAGAAATCCCTCCTTAAAATAATAATTCTCTGTAACATAGTACATCAAAATTTACTAGATAAGAATATCATTTATTTCATCGAAAAACACTATAAAATCTTTCTGTCTTTCACGAATATTCTTCTTTTTTGTGCGTTTCAACTATATTTTCATATATTTGGTATATGATATCTGTTAAATTCACCTTTTATTGCCATAAATGCCCTTCCGCCTTTTCGTCATATTTACGATAACGCCTCCGCCGTATCATTTCCTTATATCTCCTTTACTCAATTACCGTATATTTCTCAACTCCATCCGGCACTCCTCGCATGCCCGGTACGGATAGCCGAGGGGCAGCGGTCTGCCGCAGTACGGGCAGCGGTGTGCGCCTGTGTCTTGGCACGATTTAGA
>CANQEB010000063.1 GCA_947594085.1 uncultured Lachnospiraceae bacterium
CATGGCGCCGCTGGGCGTCGGCTGCGGCCGCAGCGCAAGAGCCGGTCGTGTAACCGCAGCGCAGCCTCTTATTATTTTTCAAAACGTAGGTCGTCTCCAGACCGGTCTTTCCCATGTCAAACTACCGCTTTCTGAATTTAAAACCGCACAATGATACATACTGTTTTCATCACTACAGATTCGCGGATATCCCAAATCCACAACACAAAGAATCCTGCCTCCGAAGAGACAGGACACCTGCAAAAATCCTCGATTCAATATTCCTCAAGCTCAGGAAAATCTGTAACCGATTTATTATCCTGTCATACCTCGTGACATCAATGATAATAAGTCGTAAGCAGGCTTCCTGGCTCACAGATCACCGCCTTTCGCACCCCTTCCCGGTCGCCCAGTGGACTTCTGCGAAAGACTCCCTGTTTACAGTTGCGGGACAGCACAGGCCTTGCACCTGTTTTCCTTTTGACCGCAAACCGCGGCACTCACAACCAATGTATTTTCTTAAGTTCTGATGGTATCTTAGCCGACTGATCTCAAAAAGTCAAGATGTTTGATCTTTGCACACCCATTGGACTCCTTTCGCTAGCCGCTGCGCCGAATCGGCAAAATGTCCGCCCGGATTCCATTCCAAGACACAGCGTCTGACCTGCGGATCTTGTTTCAGGATTTTCTCCTGCTCGCGCGTCCGCTCTCCCACACGCGCCATTACAGGATTTTTGCTCTTCTCCTCCCGTCCGCCAAGGCTCAGATAAACATCCGCCGGCGCTTTTACGCTGCGCGCCGCAACGTAACGGTCCCAACTATCCAGCCATCTCGTACAAACTCCACAGGGCAAAAAGTCCTGCTAGTGAGTAACCCATCAGGTAATATTTTGTGCCCTCCGCATTTTCCGGAATCCATGTCCCCTGCTCCGTAAGAATCCACTTCTTCAACTCCGGCAAAAGGGTTTCCGTCACCCAGCCAAGCACAGATGTCGCACCTCCCGCAAACTGTCCTTCTCCCATCGCCATCGGAGCTGCCCACGGCGACAGATCACGGTTCCAGTCTTCCACCTGCCACGCGGCAATCGTATAGCCGCCGTCCGGCAGTGCCTTTTGCAGGGCGTTTTCTAGGCGCTCCAACTCTTTTCCTTCATGCGGATAAAACGGCCAGAGAAATACCGGGCCGCCATTTCCCTCATGCAGAATATGGCAGGATTTTCCCGCGATTTCCTTTAATTCCCACATACCTGTTTCTCCGAAGATGAATCGATGGTCTCTTGTTCCCCTATGACTATGTCTTCTTGCTCAACGCTCATATCAGGATTACTGAGCAATGCATTTTTTAAGGATTTCCTATAGCACAAAAATCCTGCCTCCGAAGAGACAGGACCTCTGCAGACCGATCAAAGCTTTCCAAAAATTTCTCAGTAAGGCTTCTGATTAAGGAACGCCCTGCTATTGCCGGACACCATACTACCGGTGAGTCCTCCGCCTGCAACCGCGTCCAGATCATCATCGGAAAGTTCTCCTTCAACATTTCCGAGGCTGTTGAGCAGCTCAGCCGCTTTTTCCTTTGTCAGTTCTTCGCCGAATTCCTTTGCGATAGCTATAATCTCCTCTGCTGACTTTGCCGCCTTCATTTTTTCAATCATTTCTTTGTTCATAATATTTCCTCCCTTTGTTATTCTGCTTGTATTCTGTTTGCTTTCATGTATTGATACGCCGCACAACAGATTTTGTTAAAAAATTTCTAGCTTCCATTTCATTGTAACCTACATTGCATAAAATTACCAGAACAAAATTTAATTTTACAGACTTTTACAGATTTTCGCAAACTTAATTTCTCAGGCTTTCGCAGGCTGATTTCCGCGGACATCGCTCACAGATATCGCCCGGTGATGCTCTCCCGATTCGTCCGAATCTCCTCCGACGTCCCACACGCTACAATTCGTCCGCCATGAACACCACCACCCGGGCCCATATCGATGCAGTAGTCCGAGTTGCGAATCACATCAAGATCGTGCTCGATCACGACCACTGTCGCCCCGTTGTCTGTCAGATGGCGGAACACCGCAAGAAGCGTCCTCACATCCAACGGGTGCAGCCCGATCGTTGGCTCATCGAACACAAACACGGAATCCTCCTGCCCTCTTCCCATCTCACTGGCGAGCTTCAGCCGCTGTGCCTCGCCTCCCGACAGACTCGGCGTCTCCTCACCGAGCGTAAGATAGCCAAGTCCAAGATCGTGAAGCACCTGAAGCTTCCGCTGCACGTTCGGGAGATCAGCGCAGACGACAAGCGCCTCGTCTATGCTCATGTCCATCAGTTCAGGAAGAGAATATCCCTGTCTCTTCTCCGGACATATCTTCGGAACCCGCTTCACCAGATATGCGTCCTTCGCGTAGCGCGAACCGCGACAGTCCGGACACGGGATATCTACGTCCGGCAGGAACTGTACATCCAGGCTGATCGTGCCCGTGCCATCGCAGAGCGGGCAGCGCAGCTTCCCCGTATTGTAAGAAAAATCGCCCGCCTTATATCCTCTGCTCTTCGCGTCTGCAGTCCGCGCATAAACCTTGCGCAGCTCATCATGGACGTCGGCATACGTCGCAACCGTAGAACGGACATTGATACCGATCGGCGTAGCGTCGATCAGTTTGACATGATGAATGCCCTCAGCCACAACTGCTTTCACATGCTCAGGTAGTTTCTCTCCCTTTGTCAGCGCGTCCAGCGCCGGAACCAGGCTTTCCAAAATCATTGTCGTTTTTCCCGAACCGGATACTCCAGTGACACAGATCATTCGTCCCTTTGGGAAATCTGCCTCAAGCGGCTGTACCGTGTGAATCTGCGATGTAGACAGGTGAATAGTTCCAAGCGAAAACAGCTCTCCGGGCGACATCGTTTTCCGCATGTCAATCACATCGGCACCGGACAGAAACCCACCGATGCGAGACGCCGGATTTTGCTCGATCTCCGGGATCGTTCCCTCGGCAATGACCGTGCCTCCGCCCGCTCCGGCCTCCGGTCCCATTTCGATCAGCCAATCAGCATGGGAGAGAATGGTCGTGTCATGGTCTACCAAAATAACAGAATTTCCGTCATCAACCAAGTCGTCCATCACTCCTGTCACTCCCTCAAGATTTGCGGGATGAAGGCCGATAGACGGTTCGTCCAGCACATAGAGGACGCCGGTCGTCCGGTTGCGCACTGCGCGGGCAAGCTGCATCCTCTGGCGCTCTCCGGTCGAGAGCGTCGACGCCTCACGGTCGAGTGTCAGGTAAGAAAGCCCCAAGTCCATGAGCCGCTTCGCCGCATGCTGGAACGATTCGCAAATACTCTGCGCCATCGACCGCATCTCCTCCGGAAGTGACTCAGGCACACCATCCACCCACTCGATCAGATCCGCAAGTGTCATCCGACATGCATCGGCCAACGAGATCCCTCGAAGCCTCGGCGCGCGCGCGGCGTCCGAAAGCCTGCTGCCGCCGCACTCCGGGCAAGGTCCAATCTTCAGAAACTTCTCCACACGCTTCATACCCTTCTCGTCCTTCACATGGGAGAGCGCGTTTTCGACCGTATACACTGCGTTGAAATAAGTAAAATCCATCTCCCCGGCCGTGTTTGTCTTCTCATTGTGATAAAGCATATGATACTTATTCGCCGGACCGTGGAATACAAGATCCTTTTCCCGATCGGTCAAATCGCGAAACGGCACGTCCGTGCGAATCCCGAGATGATCGCGGGCGATGTCTTTCATCAGTGACCACATCAGCGTCTGCCAAGGCGCAACAGCACCCTCGTCGATCGTGAGCGAATCATCCGGCACCAACGTGGACTCGTCCACTGTGCGAACCGTCCCCGTTCCGTCGCAGCAGCGGCAGGCACCCGTGGAATTGAATGCCAAATCCTCCGCGCCTGGCCCGTAGAAATGCTCCCCGCATTCCGGGCAGACCAGCTCCCGCTCCGCCGCCACGTTCATCGAGGGTGGCACGTAATGTCCGTTCGGACAGCGATGTGAACCGAGCCGCGAATACATCAGCCGCAGGCTGTTCAACAGCTCTGTGCCTGTTCCGAACGTACTGCGAATCCCCGGCACGCCCGGCCGTTGGCGCAGCGCCAGGGACGCCGGCACATACAGCACCTCGTCAACCTGTGCCTTCTCGGCCTGCGTCATGCGCCGCCTTGTGTACGTGGAGAGTGATTCCAGGTAGCGTCTGGAACCCTCCGCATACAAAACACCCAGCGCGAGTGACGACTTTCCGGAGCCGGACACCCCGGCAATCCCGACCACCTGATTCAGCGGAATGTCCACATCGATATTCTTCAAATTATGCACCCTTGCACCGCGCACTTCAATATGCGCGGGAATTTTTCTCTCATTCATTTGTCGCCAACCCCCTGCATGCAAGTTCATTCTTCCGTCCCTGTGCCTCTCCTCCCAATATACGCAGGTTTTTCTTTCACTTGCTTATCAGCGATTCCCTGCATACAGAGCGGCAGCTCCAGCCCGTTGTCTTCCAGCAATTTCCGGTCCGAGAGGATTTCCTTCGTAGCTCCGTCGCGGATGATCTTTCCGTCTGACATGAGGATCGTGCGCTTACAGGTGTCCAGGATCATATCCAGATCGTGGGACGCGATGATTTTCAGATGCTCAAAGGAATTCAGGATGCGGATCAGGTTTCTGCGGTTGCGTGGGTCAAGCGCAATTGAGGGCTCGTCCATCAGGATGATATCAGGCGTCATCGACAGGATCGTCGCAATCGACACCAGCTTCTTCTCCCCGCCGGACATTTTGTAAATCTGCTTGTCTCGCAGATATTCAATCCCCGTTAGATGCAGCGCCTGTTCCACTCGCTTCTTCACCTCATCCTCCGGCAGTCCGTAATTTCTGGGCGCGAAGGCAATGTCCTCGTATGCCGTCGTCATAAAGAGTTGGCTGTCCGAATCCTGAAACACATAGCCGATCCGGGAGCGCACTTGCGAAAGCGTCTGCTTCTCCACCGGAATGTCCATCACACGGATCGACCCCTCATAATTCAGATTCAGGCCCACCAGCAACTTCAGCAGGGTGGACTTGCCCACACCGTTCGCCCCAATCAAGCCGATGGAGTCGTTCTCCGCCGCATGGAAGGAGACGTCCGTCAGGATCGTCCTGCCGCTTTCGTATGCAAAGCTTATCTTCTCTACATCTATGTGTATATGGCTCATATAAATAGTCCTCCGATCACCAGCATCACCGGGCACAGTCGGAACAGCGCGAACAGTCCGGCCCACACTGCCAAATATACCACATCCTGCCACCGCATGGCAATGCGCTCCTGCATATACCGGTAATCTCCCTGATAGCCGCGCAACAGCATACTCTCGTACACGTCATCCGCCCGGTCCATGCTACGCAAAAGCAGCTGTCCGGCAAGCGAGCCCCACACCTTGAAGTGCACGCCCTTCTGGTTTGGCGCGCGCAGCGAGTAAGCCTGCGTGATCCGGTTCACTTCGCCGAGCAGAACTGTGATGTAGCGGTAGGTCAGCATGAACTGTGTCACCATCGCTTTCGGAATGTGCAGCAGCCGAAACGCATAGCAAAGCTTCTCGACCGAGGTCGTCGCGATCAGCAGATACGAGGCCAGCACGCTGAAGACGCCCTTCATGATCAGCGTAAGCATGGACAGGACTCCGGCGCTCATGCGGATCCCGCCGATCAGGACGACATTTCTGTCGAAAAACGGGTTCAAAATTCCCACAAAGCACACAAGAGGCAGCACCAGACGCAGCCGCCTGAGGCTGTCCCAAAAGGACAGTTCCGATAACAGAAAAAGCGCAACCGGGTAGACTACCATTCCTGCCAGCCCGATCACGTTGTATTTAGAGAAGGATACCACCGTCATAATGTAACCGACCGTTAAGACAAATTTAACCAGCGGGTGAATCCGGTTCACCCACTGGTCTCTCGCGGCTAAGGTATCCATCTGATGAATCTCATGGATCACATTTCCGATTTTACTCATGCCGTCTTTTTCTTTCTGAAGAATTTAAACAGGTAGCACGCCCCGACGCAGAGCGCCACGACGACCAGGCATCCGACGATGCCGGAGAACGTCGTCCCAAGCGCCGACTCCGAACCTTTGAACGCGTAGTCCGGAAGCAGGGAGGTAAATTCCTGGACAGAACCCGCCGCCTGATAGACGCCGCCTGCCGCGTCCAACTCCGTGGAGCCCGTGATGCGCTCGATCGACCATTCCAGCCCGTCCGGGAAGGAGGACGCCACGAGCGACAACAAGCCGCCGATCAGTGCAGCCGCAACCGCAAGGATCGCGAGTGTCTTCTTAAAGGAAAATCTGCCTTCCTTCTGCTCTGCCTGGGAAGCTCCGAACAGCAGCTCCGGCCTCGCCTCATATACGAACACGAGCACCGCCGCCGTGATCAGGCCCTCCACGAAACCGATCGCCAGATGGATCGGCTGCATCGTCGCCACAAATGTGGCAAACGGAAGCTCCGTGACACCGGAGGCCATCGTCTCCAACGTGACGGAAAACGCACCGAGCTGCAGCGTCAGCACACAGCCAAGGATTGACGCGGCAATGATCTTCGCCCGCGACATCCCTTTCTTCATCATCGGCTTCCAGATCAGCAGCGCGCCGATAAAGCAGCCGTAAAACGCCATGTTCCAGATATTGCAGCCGAGCGCCAGCAAGCCGCCGTCCGCGAAGAGCAGGCACTGGATCAACAGCACACCGATCATCGTCAGAAATCCCGCGTAAGGCCCGAGCAGCGCCGACAGAAGCATGCCGCCGCACAGGTGCCCGCTGGAGCCTGTCCCCGGAATCGTGAAATTGATCATCTGCGTCGCGAAAACGAACGCGCCCATAACCCCCATCAACGGAACTTTCTTCGTGTCCGTGTCAAGTCGTACCTTTTTTACTGAATAAGCTGCCGCCGCCGCAGAGCAGACATACATTGTACCTGCCACCGCCGGAGCAACCAAAGCATCCGCCATATGCATAATGTATTCCTCCTGATACTTTTGATTTCAGTCGCGCAACTGTGAGCAAAAACCAGATCGACGTTTGGGTTTCATCCAATCCTGCTCTCAGCATACATTATATATGACGCTGTTGTGGCCCCACAAGCCTCCCCGGGGGTTATTTTTTTATTTATAGCTCATAATTTAGCTCACAATTTCAAAATCAACTACAGTCATCCGGCTTACAAACAGTTAGAAGTATCATTTCAATCTTTTGAGCACTTCCAAAATATATTTCCAGGTCCGCTCTACCGAAGCGATGTCCATGCGTTCGCCTGTCGTGTGGATGTCTCTTATATCAGGGCCGAAAGAAACACAATCCAATCCCGGAAGCTTCCCCGCGAACAACCCACACTCCAGCCCGGCGTGAACTGCCTCCACCGCTGGCTTACGTCCATACAAGTCCTCAAACACTTCGACCATCAAGCCGCGCAATTTTGACTCTCTTTTATATTCCCACGCAGGATAATTCCCCTGACATTCGATAGTTCCGCCAAGCAATTCTGTCAGGTTTGCAAGGCGATTAATCACCTCTTCCTTCTCCGTACCGACACTGCTGCGCACAGAAAAGTCGAACTGCACTTCATCCTGAACTGTGTTGAGGATACCCAAATTGAGCGAAGTCTGCACCAGGCCCGGAATATCTGTACTCATACGCTGCACCCCGCCCGGAAAGTTCACGAGCCCCGCGATGACTGCCTTTGCGGATTCCAGAGTCATCGCTTCATGTTTCTGGTTCTCACCGAACGATATACTCACAAAAAGCTCCGGATCTGTCACCTTGAATTCCGCTTGAAAAATCTCCTGGTATTTTCTGACCACATCCTCCAACGCAGCACGGTTTGTCTCATTCACAACAAGCTCCGCTGACGCCTCGCGTGGGATCGCATTGTCCTTCAGACCACCGTTTACAGAAAGCAACGCATATGGCACTTCCCGACTCGTTTCATTCAGCAAGCGGCCAAGCAATCGATTCGCGTTCGCGCGCCCTTTGACGATCTCCATGCCGGAATGCCCGCCGCTCAGACCACCAACCGTCACTTTTGTTAAAACGCCCGTGACCGCCTCACGCTTCACCGGCAAATGGCACGTAACGACAACACCACCTGCGCAGCTCACCAGCAGAATTCCCTCTTCCTCAGAGTCTATATTCAACATTGCCCTGGATCTCAACGGCGTACAGTCCAATGCCTCCGCGCCAAGCATTCCAATCTCTTCGTCCACCGTCAGGACTACCTCAAGCGGCGGATGAGAAATATCCTTGGAGTCAAGAATCGCCAACGCATAGGCGACTGCAATTCCGTCATCTCCGCCAAGCGTCGTCCCCTGCGCCCTGATCATGCCATCCTCCACGCACAGCGTGAGCCCGTCTTTTTCAAAATCAACTTTACAGTCCTGTGTCCTTTCACACACCATATCCAGATGTCCCTGGATCATCACCGGCTGCGACTGTTCATAGCCCGGCGTGCCATCCTTAAATAAGATCACATTATTTTTGGAATCTTGAATGTACCTTAGTCCATGCTCTTTCGCAAACCTCACACAGTAATCACTGATTTGCTTTGTGTTGCCCGATCCGTGCGGGATCCCGCAAATCTCCTCAAAATACCGAAAAACTAACGAAGGTTCCAGCTCATTCAATACTGCCATGTCCATGCACCCCTGTCTTTTAATGATAGATCTTTATTGTTATATTAACATAAATCATCCGAAAACAAAAGACGGGAACTATCCCAAAATAGCGGTTGTTCAAAATACTACAGAACAGACTATTATGTGACAGTTCCCATCGTTTAGCAATTCATTCGTTTTTCCTATTCAATAGAATCCATCCGGTAAATGAATTTTACCTGACCATCCATCGTCTCGTCGATTCCTGCAAAGGATTTGTAATTCTCCGAAACGTCCCTCACGACGCCAAGTCTTGCAATTAGTCCATCGAGATCGGTGCCTGCCGTACTCAACAGTTCCTGCATGCCCTGTCCATCCAACTCGCCGGAGCCCTGTTTCGCGCTTTCTCCTGTCTGATCCTTCGTCTGAGACAGCGTGTCGTCTTCCACCTGCGCATCGCCTTGAAGCTGGCTCGCACCCTCCGGCTTCTCGCCACCTGTCATAGTGAGAACTCCGTCATACAGCTGCGTTGCACCTTGACTCAACTGATCTGCGCCCTCTTTTAGATCCTCCGTTCCGGTTTTCAGGTCGCCTGCTCCGGCAGCTGATTTCGCAACTCCTTCTGTGTAAGATTGCAATCCAAGATAGAAGGTATTGTAGCTATCCAGAGACGCCTTGAGGTCGGTCAACGACTTTATGCCTTCCTGGGCAGCCGCAAGCTTCGCCTGCATTTCTTCGTTGCCCGCCTGGTCTCCGGCCAACGCTCCAAGCGCGTTTCCAAGAGCCATATCCGCATTCAGCGTCGTGATCACTTGGTCCAGAACCTCCGCATAGTTCTCAATCGTCAGCTCCTGCACCTCCAATCCAGATGCTGCAATCTGTGTGTTTGCAGTGGTCAACAATGTCGTAAATACCTGAGTTGCCGCCGTATTCAATGAATCATTGTTGGTGACAAGCTCATTCAGACCATCACTTAATTTCGCCGCACCTTCCTGCAAGGACACAGCTCCGGTATAGAGGTCTCCTGCGCCTGTCGCAAGCGACCCCGCTCCGCTCTCAAGCTGCTCCATCGCTCCCAAAAGCTCTCCTACAGACCCTTTTAAATTGTCTGCAATATCGAGGCTATCCAAATCCAAGCCATTGATCAGCTCGTTTGTCGCGAGTGTGACAGACATGCCGGGCTGGAAGTTTTCCGCATCACCTGTGATTTCCACATAATTCGGGATCTCAAATTTCTCCTCCGGAATTTTCAGATCATCCTGCAATCCAGGAAACGCGACGCCAACTGCAATCGTGTGCGCACCGTCACCGATCAGTTTTCCGTTCGTCACTTCTATGTTCGTCAATGCGCCATCGTCAAACAACACCCCGGTCAGCATAGCAAACGGCACGTAGATCTTTTCCTTCTGTCCATCGAGCTCCACTTCCTCATACTGCTGATTCGTGTAGTCAAAGCGAATTGTCACCTTGCCACTTTTCCCGACAAGCTCCTCCGGAGAAATGCTTTCTCCGTCCAATTTGTATGAGACAGCGATTTTCACCGGCAGCTCTTTGTCGGTGGTTCCCTGGTAGTAGATATCGCTGCCCTGCGCGTCCCACACAAGTGCGTTGTCCTCGCCCGCCGTGAAGCTCTCCTCCCCTTTGACGTTCTCTATGTCGGTCAATTCTGATCTGTCGTCGATCGTCTCGCTGCCCGAAGCATTTTTCAGCCAGTCGCTGACAATGATCTTCTGCACGGAGCCGTCCACCCCGGCCAGCACGTATACCATCTCGTCCTTGGTAATCCCTGTCTCTGCATCGCCTTCCGCGACTTGCCCTGCCGCTTCCGTCTGAGCGTCCTCCTGCGCGGCGTCCCCTGTCTCATCTTCTACAGTCAACGCCTCTGTCTCACCATTCGCAGCCTGCGCTTCCGTCAGCTGTTCGGTTTCCGTGTTCTCTGTCTCCGCCGCGTAAATCCCTGTCGCAACGCTAGTTCCCGCCAATACCGCGCTGAGTGAAAGCGCCACGGCTATCTTTCCATATTTTTTCATTTTCAGAAATCCTCCTGTCTACGATTTTCCAATCGTCTATATTGAACCATCAGCTCATCGTCATCCACTGATGCATATCATTTTATTTGTTTTCAATGTCAATCTGCTAAGCAATCCTCCATGCTGCATACCGTCAGATTCAGCTCATCCACAGCAACTACGCGGAATGATTCCGGCGCATCCCCATCGTCGTGGCGCAGATCAGTTTGTCACACAAGGTGAGCAGCGCCGGCAGGATCAGGATGACCGCCAGCATACTGATGACCGCGCCCCGTGCCATCAGCATACACATGGAACTGATGATATCAATGTTCGAGTAGACTGCTACGCCAAACGTCGCGGCGAACAGGCCCATGCCGGAGACGATGACGGATGGGATCGATGCGGCAAGTGCAATCCGTACCGCGTCCTTTTTCTTGTTCCCGCGC
>CANQEB010000064.1 GCA_947594085.1 uncultured Lachnospiraceae bacterium
AATGTCCCAACTGGAAGAACTTCGTCAGGCAGGTCATCAATACACCTACGAACGCCAGCAAGATCAGCGCCGGCCAGCCCCAGACGATGTTGTTGATAAGACTGTTTACATTTGTGATCACATCAATCATTTACAACCCTTCCTCTCTGTTTCGCAATTGTCTCCTATCAAACAATCGCCTTTCACAATCTCCTCAGAAGAATTCGTCCAAATACTCAAAACACGTATATCCCGGGCTCCCTGCTGTCCGCAGCTTTTATTCCCGCCCGTATCAATATACTGCCCTTCCGCTGAACGAATGCCTGCATGCGCAAAGAAAAGGACAGATGAACCTCTCATCTGTCCAAACAAACGCACCAGAATAATCTGAAACCGTCTCTGTCCTTTCGCCTGAGAGATTCGCGCACCGCGCTTTGCACCTTCGGCACCCACTCCTTCGTGGGATTCTCCAGAGTGCAGTCCGTATCCGGTCCCGTCATTCCCAGCCCTTTGTATGGCTTACCAATCGCTCTGTTCGAGATATAATGATATGTATACGATCTGCAGCCTTACAATCCGGCCAATGACCCCTGTGAGTGTTACTCCTTCGGGCGGCTTGCGCCAGTCTCCCGGGTACTTCGTCCTGCACATATTCAATTGATTTACTACACTAAAATAGCACAGCGGAAAATAGTTGTCAATGTTTTTCCTCAAAACAAAGCTCCATGCTCCGGTCATGATTCGAGCGCACTCAGGTCGACATTGACAATCCAGTTTTTCTTTATCGGCTCCTGTTTAAAAAACATTGCAAGGTAAAGGGGATAGTAAGTAATCTTCCCTTCCTGCGCGATGTTTCCGGGGCAGAAAACATACCCCCGCGACAAGTTCCAATCCTCTACCTGAAGCACATAATTGAGGGCAGCGTGCGTTTTGTATGAGCTGCCCGATTTGATTTCCACAGGCAGGATCTCTCTGCCTCTTTGCAAGATAAAATCTACCTCCCCGCGATTCTTTTTGTCAAAATACCGCAAAGTAAAACCGTTCGCACAGAAAATCTGCGCAAACATATTTTCAAGGATACCGCCCATATTAATATCCAGATGATTCTGGAGAATCTCATACTGGACATTTTCCAGACTTGCAGCGCAAAGAAGCCCGGTGTCCACCAAAAACAGCTTGAACAGGTTATGCTTTTCGTTAATCTTTAGCGGTATTTTAGGCTCTGTCACATTATAACAGGGAAGAGAGACTCCCGCGTCTGCGAGCCACGCAAAACAATCCCTGTATCGTTCCATACGAGAGGATTTCTGTATGCTGGCCAGAATGAAACGCTTATTCTTTTCATTCAATTCAGACGGAATGCGATCAAAGATATCCTTGATCTTTGCTTTGTCTGTCCGTGAATATTTTGTGATATCCTGTCGATATAATTCCAGAATACCTCGCTGCAGCTCGATCACCTTTCCCAGATCATGCGTTGTGACAAAGCATTGAACCACTGCAGGCATTCCGCCTACGACCATATAATACCGAAACAGTTGAAGCATCGTATCATGTATGCTGTCGCTCACTGCAGTGCAATGGTCATAGCAATCCTTCAGGTAATGGATCGTTTCAGGCTTTACGCCGTTTGCCCACAAAAATTCTTCGAGATCCATAGGATACATACGGAAGGTATCTTCAAATCCTACAGGATAGGACTGAACCTCCTTATAATTTACTCCGAGAAGCGAGCCGGACTCGATATAGTCGAAGCGACCGTCCTCGACCAAAAACTTAATAGCGGTTCTGGCCTGCGGACATTCCTGGATCTCATCGAAAAAGATCAGTGTATCGCCAGGTTCCAGGCTCTTTCCGGTAAAAGCCGTGATGTTTGCGACAATCATATTTACGTCAGAAGCATTTCTGAAAATCCCTGCCGCAGCCGGACTCTCGATAAAATTTATTTCAACAAAATGCCGGTATTTCTCCTGACCAAAACGACGAATGATATATGTTTTCCCGATCTGTCTCGCTCCGGTGACCAGCAGCGCCTTTTTCTGCGGCTGCTCCTTCCATTCGCAGAGGTACTCCCATATTTTTCTTTTCAGCATAAGTCCACTCCCGAAAAATTATTTGCAGATATCATTCATGCTTCTTCTGTTCGCGACGTTTTCTGTAATAAAAAACATATAATCTGCGACGTTTTCTTGGGTATTTTCTATATTTTTGCGACGTTTTTCTTATTTTTGGATTATAATCCAGAACCGGAAATCTGTCAATTCGATCCGTCCTCTGGACTGGAGAAGCGTGCGCAGGATCCTCCGGATCCAGGTTTACACCCGAAACACCAGCTTCTGCTGAATCTTGTAGCTGATAAAGAACAAGACTGTGTCCACGACAATCTTCGGCAGGACTTCCGGGAGCGCGGGAAGCAGCATGACGAGCATTGTGACGAGCGCTGCGCTGCAGAACATCTGCAGAATCGCTAACACCAGATATTTCAGGCCAGATAAAGCCACGTTCTCTCTGCTCCTGAAGACGAGTCTGTAGTTGATCGCGTAATTATACGCCGCGGAAAATATTCTTGCGGCAACCGTGGCAATCCCCACATACAGCTCAGGATGATTCTTTTTAAACACCATGCAGAACAGACTAAACAAAATCAAGTCCAATACACTGGAGGACAGGGACGAAAACAGAAATCTCAGAAACCTTCCGGCAAAGATTCTGTAGATCCGCAGCGAATCCCGGATCGGTTTGAAGTGCGTCTGATGGTTTTCCTCGGAGTCATAGATCGTCTCGATCGAAACCTCCACGATCGGGACCGTTCCTGCAGCCTCCAGCAACATTCTCGTCTCAAATTCGAAGCGATCACCCTTCACATCCAGCAGTTTTTTCATAAAAGAGCGCGGTATGCCCCTGAGTCCCGTCTGAGTGTCGCTCACATGGACCCCTGCCGTATACGCGAATACCTTTTCCGTCAGGCTGTTTCCGAACCTGCTCTTCCAGGGAATTCCGTCTCCTTCAAATTGCCGGACGCCCAGGACAAGCGCATCCGGAGCCTGTTTCATCCGATTCATGACCCGGATAATACTCTCCGGCGTGTGCTGCCCGTCGGAATCCGCCGTCACCGCGCCGGGCACCTCCGGGAAATTTTCCAGGATACAGGCAAAAGCTGTCTTCAGCGCTCTTCCCTTGCCCATATTTTCCGCATGGGTCAAAAGACGGCCTCCCGTCTCCCCGACAATCTTATCCGCCCGCGCAAAAATATCCTCGTACATCGCGCCGCTGCCGCGACGGACGCGCCTTTTCTCATATTAAGCTCTGTCAGTATCTTCATGAAAACAATCACTGCCACATAAAGAATCGCGATCAGAATCGTCTTGACATACCTGTCGCTCCCGGCCAGTATAGTCGCTTCCTCCCCTGGCATTGAGAACAGATACATCCCGAGCATACCAACCTGATAAGTCACATACACTGCCGCAGAAAAAAGGATCGCTTTGCCCCAAAGACTGATTTGTAATTGTCCGACGTCATCGCGTGCTTCGAGACCGCCGCGTTTACAAACACATACCTACAATGCTTCTGCCAGAGAATCAACGACCCAAATGGCAGGCAGACAGCCGCTGCCCTGCTCTTCCAGTTTTTGTTTCTACAGCCTTTGTACAAGATCCAGACGACGGCAATCAGGACGAAATAAATTCCCGAATTCTTGATCTGGATGATCTGCGTCAGATATGCTGCGGACAGGCAGAGTGTTATCCGGTTCGTCTTTTCCCCATCGCCACAGTACAGATATACGTAGAGCAGCGCACACATGCCGACGATGGGCAGCAGCGTGTCGACCAACAGATTTGTCACGGTAATATTATACACAAAGAAAAAGTTGGTAAAGCTCAGCCCGACTGCCAGCGCCGCCGCTCTGTTTTTCTTCGCAAAACAAAATACCGGCATGATGCACGCCGTCATCATATAGATTTGAGCCAGCATCTGGATGTCCTCTCCCATATTCACTATTTTGGAGAAAAAATAGATATAAGTGGCGCTTCCAAGCGGATACTCCTGAAACATAATGATCGTATCCTCAAAATTGGGATAACGGTTCGTATTCAGCATACGCTTTACGACAAGCGCCCAGTGAGAGAAGTTATCATAACGTGTGAAGATTTTTCCCTTCACATAAAAGAGCATCACGATCACTGTCAATGCACAGAAAATGTATCCGACATTCAGATAATTTCTCAAAAATGCAACGCTCCTGTCCTTGACAACGGAGACACATAAGCACACCATTCCGAACAGCCACAGCACCGCCGCTGCTTCTTTCAGCAGATTCAATATCCCGGCTACAAACAGAAAGGCGACCTGAAGAGCGATCGTCAGGCTCGGAAAGAAACAGCTATCGATCTTCGTCTTCCGGCGAAGCAGTTCCCACATTCCCAGATTAGATAAGACAAAGAGCAGCAATCGGAAAACGGTTGTCACGTGAACATCCTCCTGTTTTCATCCTGTCAAAATACATCTTCCGTCTGTATTATCTCTTCTGTCTGCATGTTTTGTCAATCATATTTTTGGCTTGAGATTTTCCCACGCGAAAACAGAGCCATCGCACAATGCCTTTTCGAAGGGACAGAAAAAAGACTTCCCGGCCAACCGCTACATCGCGAACTCAATCTGTATTCTGCCGTTGTGCGTCTTCGCCAGAAGCGTCTTTGTCCGTCCCGGTTCGCTCACGTTCTCCAGATTGTTCATGCCATTGCGCGTCGTGCTGTTGATGTTGTAGTCGGCCGGATTCCCAATGATCGTGCCGGAGACGACGCCGTTGAACGTCTGCATGGAAATATGATCGCTGATCACGTTGCGTCCGGACACTGCCCCGTTCTGTGTCTGTAGCGACAATTTCTCCGGGAAGCTGCACTCCTTCGCCGAGACCAAGCCGTTTCCGGCCGACGCCTCCAGCTCCGCTCCCCGCACATTGGAGAGCTCGATCCGGGCGTTGTTGGACGTGACATGCAGCCGTCCGGCCTGGCAGTTCTCCATGCGGATCGTCCCGTTGTTGCTCCTGATCTCACCCACCGCGAGGTTCACCAGACCGGCAGCCTTGATCGTACCGTTTGTCGTCCGCAAGCAGAGTGTCCCCGCATAATTCATCGGGAGCTCCAGCACAAGGATATTGTCATCCCAGAGGAAATTGAGCCAGTTCAGATGAACGGATCCCTTCATCTCATGAAGAAACGAAAACACTCCGTCCTTCTCCTCAAATGTGACGACATCTCTCCCTTCCTTCGGCTTAAAGAAGACGCGCACGGGGCCTTCCTCCACGGTGCGGACACGGATGCGCAGGTTCTCTGTCTCCACCTTCACCGTGTGGATCAAAGAGGAAGACTCATACTCCTGTGTATTTTCCCGGCTCGCAGATTTCGCGGTGTAAACCACCAGTCCGCCATACTCAGCTCGAATCTTCTTCGCCACTTCCTCCGGAGTCTCAAGACGTGCAAGAATCTCTTCCTCCGAATAGCCCTGCTCCATCCCGTCATAGATCAATTCTTCGTAATAATCCTCAATCTGCTCCAGATCCTCAGCCGGCAGATCGATCAGTTCATATTTCAGCTTTTTCAGATATTCTTCTCTTTTCATGGTCTATTCCTCCTCACCCTCTAGCCTGTCTCTATTCGCAAAAATCTCAGTCGACTCCACTACTCCCGCTTCCGGTTCCGGCTCGCGCGCGTTTTGCTCCGCGACAAACTGGTACATCGTGCGCAGCTCGTCCCACTCATCCAGAAACGCATCGATCTTGCGCTGACCACCCTGCGTCAGCCGATAATACTTGCGCATTCGCCCGTTGTACTCCATGCGGTATGTCTCCAGACTCCCACCCTGCTCCAGGCGCTTCAAGATCGGATACAGTGTCGACTCTGAAATGTCTACACAGCGCTCCAGTTCCCGAATAATCAGATAGCCGTAGGATGGACCCTTTTTCAGCACCGCAAGGACACAGACCTCAAGAATCCCCTTTTTTCTCTGAACATCCATGCAAATCCCTCCTGTTCTTTTGTGCAAATCATTTTGCATTACCGCCGCAGCTTATGCATTCCGTTTTATCAGAAAAAGCATACTTCAAGCTGCTTTATACTATGCATTGTATAATATATTTAATATACTATTTATTGCATAGTATGTCAAGAACCAAAATTTCCTTTTTTAGTGGGAAAACATTAGCGACAGATTGCCTGACGCGCAGGCAATCCTGAGTATTTGAGAAAAAATAATGCAATGGATGTGAATTAAACACGAAGATATATGTCCTGTGGGACATACGCACGCACGAAGATTCCGTCCGGCTGGTATTCTTCCTCAAGCAACTCGCCCTTTCTTCGGATGATCTGGATTGCACCGGCCCGATCATATGGATATAGCCGCTCGATATAGATTTTCTGCGCGCGCAGAATCTCGCTGACCGCGCGCTTTAGCTCCTCCATCCCTTCCCCGGTATGCGCAGACCCACAAATACACTGTTCTGCCCGAAAGTCGCGAAAGCTCGGCCTCTCCGAGAGCAGATCCTGTTTATTAAACACCGTGATCACCGGCTTGGTATCTGCTCCGAGCTCTGAAAGCGTCTCATACACGACATGCATCTGCGCCTCCATCTGTGTACTCGAAGAATCCACAACATGAATCAAAATATCCGCACAGCAGACTTCTTCCAGCGTACTTTTGAATGCCTCTACCAGATGATGTGGCAGCTTGCGAATGAAACCGACCGTATCAATCAGCAGGATTTCCTGCCGGCCAGGCAGTTGCACCATTCGAGTCGTCGTATCCAAAGTCGCGAAGAGCTTCGCGTCCTCCAGAACATCGGCCCCCGTCAACGTGCGGAAAATCGCGGACTTCCCAACTGACGTATAACCCACAAGCGCAACAACCCTCTGCCTCGTTCTTTTTCGTTGCGCGCGAATCAACTCGCGATGTCGAATCACTTCCTCGAGCTCCCGCTTCAAATGTCCAATCCTTGTGCGGATTACACGGCGATCCATCTCAAGCTTTTTCTCGCCTGGTCCTCTCGTACCGATCCCACCGCCAAGCCGGGAGAGTGAACGGCCCAGTCCCGCAAGCCGCGCTGCCCGGTACCGCAACTGCGCAAGCTCTACCTGGAGCTTACCTTCGCGCGAGGTCGCGTGACGCGCAAAAATATCGAGAATCAAAAGTGTTCGATCTATGACCTTGCAGTCCAACTCCTGCTGGAGATTGTTGAGCTGTGCCGGGCTCAGCTCGTCATCGCAGACAATTCCGGTTGCCTCTTTCTCATATAGAAGTCCCCGCACCTCTTCTATTTTCCCTTTTCCGATGTAGGTCCCTGGATGAATATTCTCACGTCTCTGAATTAATGCCCCGACCACTTCCGCCCCTGCTGTCCGTGCCAGATCCCCAAGCTCCTCCACCGACTCATCCGTGTCATCCCCGTCCTGCGTCTGCACGCCGAGCAAAAGCACCCGCTCTTTTATTTCCTGTGTCCCTGTAATCTGCATATCATCTCTCTGCTTTCTATTAATCGTGTTTCAATGCTTTGCCGGATACCTGTCGATATCACGGCAAGCACACCACAAAACGAACGTGAAGAACAAACGACTCTATCGCGATGAACAAATTGTACTGTACGATCGCGCCGGAACAGAAACCTCCAGCCATCCTCAGCGCGTCGACAGAAATGTCCACTCCCGCGCACCTGCCTCATCCGCCGGATACCGCTGCATGTACTCTTGTGCCTTTACTTTCGCCGTCGCGAAATCCCGCTTCTTCTCATAGGCCACAATCTCATTAAAATACAGCTCGCGCTTGTCTCCGGACTCCATCTCAAGTCCGTCCGCAATATAAGATAACGCCATATCATACTCGTTGCTCGAAAGAGCACACAAGGCCAAACCATTGCAAGTCGCAGTGCTCTTCCCGGATTTTTGCTCGATCCTTTGGTACATCCCCTGCGCGTGCACATAATCCTGAAGCGCCAGATATACCTTGCCCATCAGAGCCATCGCCGGCTCGTACTCCGCCTCAACCGGACCGGTCAGCTGACGCTGCGCCTCTTCATAGTCCTCCAGATAATAATAGATCCGCCCTCTGTTGTAGTAATGCTCTGTATCCTCTCCCTGAATGTCAAGAGCGCTCTGCAGATAGGAGCTGCCCAAACCCGACAGATTCAGCCCGCGATAGCATTCGTAGATATCCAGATAAAGATCGTAGCTGTTCGGCCGCAACGCGACAGCGGCATCAAAATCAGCCACAGCCTCATCCTGCATGTCGTCATGCAGCCGGCTTGCCCCGCGCAGGAAATATGCATCAGCCGACTCATACTCCTCCAGGATATGATCGCAGGTCGCCGCCGTCTCGTCATAGTTGCCACCACGATATTGCGCCGTTGCGAGATACAATTCTATATCCAGAATATTCCCTTCCATATGGCTGTCCGCAGAATCCCGTGCCGCCTCGAATGCCTGTACAGCCTCATTGTACTGAGCCAACTCCATATACGCCAAACCAAGTCCCCGGTAAGCCAGCATCTGCTCCTCTCCGTCTCTTGCCGCCTCCGCAAAAAGCTGCTGCGCCTGATCGTACTCTCCATTCTCCATAGCTTCCTGCGCCGCAAGTGTCTTCTCTCCGGTCGCGCCTCCCATAGCACAACCACCGGCAAACAATACCGCTGCCACGGCCACAGTCCCCACAATGATCCTGAAGCTTATTTTCTGCATAAGATTTCCCATCCTCTTGATTTTATCCGTTCCCATTTTCTGCTTACCGTCTGTCCCTCGCCGCGCGGGGCGCCCAAATGGTACCAGCAAATGGCTCCATCCGTTTGCCACCTGTCCCTCGTCCCTGCGCCACCCGCTGCTTTCGCGAACATCTTACCATAAAAACGGTAAATAGTAAATCCTCGGAAAATGCTTCTGTCCTTTCTATAAACTTTGTGCTAAAATAAACTATATCATCTTATGGAGGTTCCGGCTATGAATCATCGCCACATACTTTTATCCGCAATTCTCACAGGCGCTCTCTTTTTCAACTGTCTGTCTGCGTCTGCGATCGGGATTGAGATCGTGGAAGTCGAGGAAATACCGGACATAAACAAGCCCCAGGAATCCTTCGTCATACAGCTTCCGGGGCAGGGCGAAAAAATAGAAATACCCCCGGCACCTCCGCAAATCCCGAACTATATCCCAGGTGTCGATTCGGGACTGTACGAAATCTCCAGCGCTCAAAATGCAAGCTATGTGCTGGACATCCGACACTGCACAGTTCAGGACAAGGATCTTAGAACCGCGCAGCTTTACCGTTCTCTGGATATCAATCAGCAGAAGTTCTCTGTGGAGGAGCTTCCGAACGGTCTGTTTCGCATCAAGGCCAAGCACACGGGCGAGGCGCTCACTGCCGGCTCCGTCGATGACGACCCCGCCGTCACCACTGCGAAGGAGCATTCGCGGGATACCGACGCCTCCGACGAGCAGTCCTGGATTATCGAGAAAGCCCCGAACGGATATTGTTATATCCGGACAGTCTTTGACCAGTATGTGACGCTTGCCGACTCTCGGCCTTTTTCCGGAGATCCGGTTGTTCTGGCAGATTATACCGGGGAATTTTCCCAGATGTGGAAATTTGAACCCACAGAAATCAGCACCGGCCACTATGCCGACACTGACCTGGTCAATCCCTACGGAGCGGACGGGCCGTACAGCGGCCTGCGTCTGACCCTGCAGTTTGATACACAGACCGAAACGATCACCGCGAAGGAACTGTACGCTCATATTTCAGAAAATACGGATCACGAATTCGTCCTCGACCCTGCTTACCTCGACACCTTCCTCGCACAGCTCGCCGAAAAGTACGACACGCCGGGGGAGCCGATGCAGTTTTGCACCGACAGCGGAGAGGAAATCACCGTATACGAGGGGGATACAGGGCAAATCCTTGACCAGAAAAAGACAAGAGAGATGATCGAAAAATACCTTGAGACGAATCAAGTGCAATTCCTGACTCCCGTGTGGAAGGAAAAGGCCGCGACAGCTAAGGCAAGCGAGCGCGGTGATCTTGAAGACGGCTATGTGGAAATCGATCTCAAAAACCAGAAAGTCTATCTCTATAAGAATGGCAGAAAGCTTCTTGAGAGCGACTGTGTCTCGGGCAATTCCGGAGAACCGAACCGCGAGACGCCGGAGGGCGTCTACTACGTATACTATAAGGCGTCGCCCGACACGCTTGACGGTCCCGGGTACAGCGAAGAGGTCAGCTACTGGATGGCGTTCTACGGCAACTATGGCCTGCACGACGCCACCTGGCGCGACGAATTCGGCGGAGAAATTTACAAAGGTGACGGCTCCCACGGCTGTGTCAACCTGCCGCTGGAAGCCGCCAAACTGATTTACAATACAGTCACCATAGGCTACCCGGTGGTGCTGTATAGACAAGAAGAAAATCTATCTGATTTACCACCACAAAATATAGATCAGCGTGAGACACAGGCCGATACCGAACATCAGAAGCGCGAATGACAGACTGCGTCCGATGATCGTATTGTTCTCCTTCAGGGTCGTGTTCCGCACCGCGAGAATGTGTACGTAATCCTTGTGCGCCGGTCTACGGCGGCGCCAGGTATGGTTCGCGATCCCCTGCCAGAAGTTCATCACATGTCCCAACGTCTCCGTGACGATGTTGCCCTCCGGCCGCTCATGCGGCAGCGGACTGTCGCGGTAGATCGTCTTTCGCAGCGCGACGACCGTCAGGTCGGCAAAGCTGTCCATCACCCTGCAGAGCACTCCGAACACCGCCGGGAGAACCTTCAGCAGCAGCGGACGGTAAATCAGATTTTCGAGATCCAGCCATGCCGGCCAGAGATCGACATACGCCGCGCTTACGTTCACGCGCTTTCCTCTCGTCGCGTTTCCCTTTTCCTCCTGCCGCATCAATACCCTGCGGATCACAAGCAGATAGACGACTGCTCCGATCGAGATCGAGATCGCGGCGCCGGACAGATTTTTCAGGCTGAAATAGTCCACCGCATGTCCGGACTCATCAAGCCCCATCAACCCCTGGCCCAGCTCAGCCGCGCGATCCATG
>CANQEB010000065.1 GCA_947594085.1 uncultured Lachnospiraceae bacterium
ATTTTTGATTTTGAATTGTGCATGCTGATGGTGAACGGTTCCCAGCTGGTGCTTCTGGATGCTTTCCTGGCATCGTTCCCGGTTCGGTTGCTGGAGGCATTGGCGGAGAATAAAGTGAGTTTTATTTTCTGGGTGCCGTCCATCATGGTCAACATAGCTAACTTAAAGCTCCTGGAGCGTGTACCTCTGCCAGATCTGAAATTGGTGTGGTTTGCAGGGGAAGTCTTTCCTACAAAACAGTTCCTGGTGTGGTACGATAATCTTCCGAATACGAAGTTCGCGAACCTGTATGGACCTATCGAGATCACGCTTGACTGTACGTTCTACGTTGTCAATGAGCGGCCGGTAGAGAGCGAACCCTTACCGATAGGAGTCCCCTACCGCAATACGGATGTCCTGATCCTGAATGAGAATGATCGGCCCTGTGAGATCGGGGAGGAAGGGGAACTTTGCGTACGTGGAACTTCCCTGGCTATGGGTTATTACAATAATCCGGAGAAGACGGCCGCGGTCTTTACACAGAATCCGCTAAATAAGTCTTATCCGGAGACCATCTACAGGACCGGCGATATGGTTTACCGGCGGAAAGACGGAAACATCATGTTTAAGGGAAGGAAAGACAGTCTGATAAAGCATATGGGTTATCGTATCGAGCTTGGGGAGATTGAACATGTCATAGAGAACGAACTTAAGATCGCCAAGTATTGCTGTGCGGTTTACCAGTACGAGAAAAAAGAGATAGTTCTTTATTATGAAAATGATAGAGATATATCAGAGAAAGAATTCCGGACTGCACTGAGCAAAGAGTTTCCTGCCTATATGATTCCCGGCCTGTTTGAGAGGATGACCGAGC
Organism: uncultured Lachnospiraceae bacterium; assembly: GCA_947594085.1. GTDB lineage: Bacteria > Bacillota > Clostridia > Lachnospirales > Lachnospiraceae > Choladousia. The sequence goes on from CANQEB010000065.1 coordinate 854, forward strand.
TGCCTCGGAATACAAACGGTAAGATTGACCGTCTGCTGTTGAAAATGAAAGCAAATGCGGATCCAGGTATGCGGGGGGGTATCACGTAAAGAGAAGGGAATGGAAACAGGATAGTCGGGTTGTAATTCTCCTTATTCCTGATAGGGGAGAAAGGAGGATTGCCTGATGCTTCATATCGTATCACAATACCTGCATACTTCTGCGGAGTTATATCCGGAGCATATAGCGCTTGCGGACGGAAAGCGGAAGATAAGCTACGCCGATTTTCTTGCGGAAGCGGAGTGCATCGCTGCCGGGCTGGTCAGAAGAAAGCGGTTCAAAAAGCCCGTGGCAGTACTGATGGATAAGAGCGCCCAGGCGGTAGCCGCATTTCTTGGAGTGGCAATGTCCGGAAATTTTTACACGGTCATTGATACAAAGATGCCCGAAACACGGGTAGAAAAGATTCTGGACACATTCCGGCCCGCGGCTATCCTGACGGACAGGAAAAATGCAAAGAAAGCAGAGAGCCTGGTGGATTCATGCGGGGCAGATCTGATGAGTTATGAAGATACCATTGGCGCATCAATAGACGAAGGCCTGCGGGAGGAAATGAAACAGGCGGAGGCCAGGATTATTGATACGGATATCCTGTATGTGCTGTTTACTTCCGGTTCCACGGGAATCCCCAAGGGAGTGATCATCACCCACCGTTCCGTGATCGACTATACAGAATGGGCTTCGGAAACGTTTGGCCTGGATCATGATACTGTATTCGGCAACCAGGCGCCGTTCTATTTTGACAATTCGGTGCTGGATATTTACTCAGCAGTCAGGAACGGGGCGACGCTTCATGTCATACCGCAGATGAATTTCGCGTTCCCGATCCGCTTGCTGGAATATGTCCGGGATAACGGGATCAATACCGTGTTCTGGGTGCCGACCGTGCTGTCAAGGATAGCTGACATGGGAATATTGGATAAATGTGATGTTAGCTGTCTGAAGAAAGTGCTGTTTGCGGGGGAAGTCATGCCGGCGCGTCAGCTGAATGTATGGATAAAAAAGCTTCCTGAAGCACTTTTTGCCAATCTTTACGGGCCGACGGAGATAACGGTTGACTGTACCTATTATATTGTGGATCGTGAGATATCTGATAAGGAATCCGTGCCAATCGGGTATCCCTGCATGAATACGGATATCCTTGTCCTGAATGAAAAGAATGAACCGGCTGCAACAGGTGAAAAAGGAGAGCTCTGTGTCCGGGGATCGTCCTTGGCGTTAGGCTACTACAATAACCCGGAGAAAACGGAAGCGGCATTCGTGCAGAATCCGCTGAATACTACATACCGGGAATTGATTTACCGTACCGGGGATATCGTCCATTACAATGAGCGAGGCGAGATCATCTATGACGGCAGGGCGGATTCCCAAGTCAAGCATACGGGACACCGGATCGAACTGGGAGAGATTGAGACGGCGGTATCCTCGCTTCCTGGCATCGCTATGAACTGTTGTCTGCATAAAATAGAGACGGATCAACTGGTACTGTATTATACAGGGGATATCGAAAGTGAAGAGATCCGCATAGAACTGGCTGTACTTCTGCCGGAATATATGCTCCCGAATATCTGCGTCAAGTTGGCGCAGATGCCCCTGAATATGAATGGAAAGATTGACCGGCTGAAGCTTCGAGGCAGCATGTCAGATTTGACTGTATGATTATGTGTATTTTGCCAAGTAAAATAAAATGTGGAGGTAAGAAGGATGGAGCAGAACAATGAAAGAGTAATTATCGGAGAAATGCTGAAAGAAATCAGGCCGGAATTTGACTTCAGCGAGAGTGACAACTTTGTTGAGGATGGTATGCTGGACTCATTTGACATTATCACGCTGACAAATATGTTGGAAGAAAGATTCGGTATAAAAATCGATGGACTGGATATCGTGCCGGAAAATTTTTATACAGTCGGCAGTATAGCGGAACTGGTGAGAAAAAGCGGGGAGAAATAAATGCAGACGGTATTCAAAGGAAAGCGGGTATCCGCGATCCTTGGGATTGTTCCGGAGGAAGAATCCTTTTTTGATGAGGAAGTAAACAATTATTCATTTCCGGTAAGACAGACGCTTCGGCTGAAAAAAATAATGGGTTTTAACAAGCATCGCCTGTCCAAAGAAAATTCAACGGTTTCTGATTTTGCCGTATATGGAATGAACTATATTCTTTCTAATGGATGGATCCGTAGAGAGGATATCGGGGCGGTCATCGTGGTGACGTTGTGCCCGGATTATTTTGTTCCGCATATCAGTACGATCGTACAGGGTGAATGCGGCCTTGATCAAAATGTGATTTGCATGGATATCGCCCAGGGTTGCTGTGGTTTTTTGATCGGGCTTATGGAGGCATTCCTTTTGTTGGAACATTTAGGTGGGAAAAAAGTTATTCTGATCAACGGAGACATACTGAGCCATAAGGTTTCGAAGAAGGACCGAAATGATTTCCCGCTGGCAGGAGATGCCGCAACGGTTACGATTGTTGAGAATGACAGCCAGGCGGGGGATATTTATTATGAAATGCATATGGATGGAAGTAAGGGGGATGCATTAAAGATACCTGCCGGGGCATTCCGGATGCCAAGCACATCGGAAACGGCCAGGATGACAGACCAGGGCGATGGTAATTTCAGGTCCCTTGACCATATGCATATGGATGGAGGGGCCGTGTTTAATTTTGTCCAGACAGAGGTTCCGCCACTGATTGCACATATGTTGAAAGAAACGGGTGAGACGGTGGATACTATCGATTATTTCCTGTTCCACCAGCCCAATAAGTTCATGCTCCAGAAGCTGGCCGAGAAAGCGGGCATACCGGCAGAAAAAATGCCGATGGATCTGGTAGAAAACTACGGAAATCCAAGCGGAGCGTCGATACCAATGGTTGTTGTAACAGATCTGGCCAATAAACTTACATCTGGCATGTATAAATGTTGTCTGTCTGCGTTTGGATCAGGATTAGCCTGGGGCGGTATGGTGATGGAATGGGGCAATCTTGAAAAGTGTGAGTTAATCGTGAGTACTTTGTAGGATTTGAACCTGTACGGAAGGGACTTAATATATGAACGGGTGCCGTGATTGTTTGCCAGGAGGTGTATCTGGTGTTTGATATTCATGAGTATATGAGGCAGGTTGACAGTCTTAAAACCGGGGGAAGGCTGATAACAAATAACTTCCTGTCAGCGTCAAATTTGGAGCAGATTTCGCAGGAAGAGGAATCAGAACTGCAATATAACGAGAAGGCAGTTGCTTTATTTCGCAAGGATTATGTGGTGAATCGGCTGTATTTCCATGTTGCCTCGCCGGAAGATATTAGTTTTTTAAAAGAGCTGCTCCTGAAAGCGCCGTATAAACCGGTCGTTACGGACTGTGTTGGTAAAAAGAATGATTTGGATCCTTTAGAGGATGCGATCTGTGGCATAGGGTTTGAGACGCATGTACATATGAGCCGGTGGAAAACGAGCCGCATCAATTTTATATCCGAATCAATGCTCAGATATATGTATGAATCGGATGATTTTTTTAAGGCAAAGTCAAGCGATACAGATGCGATTGCTGCGATTTTGGATGATACTTTTGATCCATATGTTTCCTGGCTTCCGACCAGAGAATCTTTAACGGAATTAATCAATGATGGGTTGATATTCTGTGCAGCCAAGGCAGGTCATATCATTGCTGTGGCATGTTTGCAGAAGATAGGGAGAAGCAGCATATACTCATACCAGCTTGCGGTTGTTCCAAGGCTGCGCAGCAGTGGGATAGGGTATATGTTGTGGCAGTATGCATTAAGCCATTTTAAAGATAGCCGGATTATCACATCCTGGTCGGATGACAAGAATACGGCTATCAACCGGCTGCATGAAATGGCAGGGTTCACATGTGATGGCCTGCGAGATTATGTTTTGATATGGAAATAGGTATGTACGGTGTGCTGAAAAGCGATACATAAAACAATATAGACAGGAGCGAAATAGAATGGACAAGAAAGAAAAAATCAGGAAAATGATTGCGGAAATACTGAGAGTAAATGAGGATGAAATCAAAGAGGATACAGCTATAGGCGACATCCCAAGCTGGGATTCCCTAAACCAGCTCCGAATCCTGGCAGCAGTCGAATCAGAGTTTGGAATCCAGTTTACGCCTGATGTATTGATGGAAATGGAAGATTTTTCCGATATCGTCCAGGCCGTTGAAGAACGTGCATAAAGAGGTACTGCGTGGCAATGACACCTTTGAAATTAAATATCTGTGATACGGAGAAACCTGTAGTCCAAAGGATACTTGAGTATGCAGGTGCGAAACCGGATGACATTGCGATTATCGCGAAGGATAAGGAAACAAAATATCAGGAATTAGCCGATATGATTCTTTCTGTTCAGGACTGGATAAAATCTTTTGGGGTCAGACCGGGTGACTGTGTGGCAGTGCAGGCAATCCATGAGGATATCTGTATTGCCTGCTTTTATGCGGTACATCTGGCAGGTGCTATCCTTGTCCCATTGGAGAAAAGCGCCTCACAGGAAAGAATGTGCGAAATCGCGGATGAAACGGGGGCTGTCCTGGTCATTAGCTGCCAGGCTGAAAGTTCTGATTCCAGGTGGGTAGATTATGACACAGTCCGCCGAATTTCCCATAAGGAAGTCTTTTCCGTAGGAAACAGTATTTCCTATCCGGACATCGACTCCCCCTGTGAGATGGTATTTACCACAGGAACCACCGGAAAATCAAAGGGAACCCTGATGTCACACCGGAACATTTCCTGGTATGCCTACAGCATTGCCCGGTGTGTTGAGATGAAGGAGGGAAACCGCTTTTTTATCACCACGCCCCTGAATCATGCGGGCGGTCTGCGGCGTACCCATCTGTCACTGGCGAACGGATGCTGCGTCGTGTACCTTGACGGATTGGGAAACCTTGCACGGTACTTCCGATATATACAGAAATACCGTGTCACTTCCCTTTATCTTCCGCCGGTGGCGATCCGTATCCTGCTGTCCAGAACAGGAGATAAGCTGTCCGAATTCAGGGACCAGATCGATTTCGTGTATTCGAGTTCCTCCGCGCTTCCGTCCGGGGATTGTGAAAAACTGGGACGTTTGTTGCCCAAAACACGGCTTTACAATGCATATGAAGCATCAGAAACTCCCGGGGTCAGCGCATATGAGTATAATATGGGCGGCGTCCTTAAAGACTGCATGGGGGAGGCCAACGCAGGGGTAGAGCTGGGAATTCTTATGCCGGATGGGACGATAGTATCAGGCGGGGAGAAAGAAGGCCAGATATGTGTCAGAAGCCGGATGAATATGATGGAGTATTACAGGGAACCGGAGCTGACCGCCTCGGTATGGCAGGCCGGATGGTTTGTATCGAATGACCTGGGCCGTATGGATGCACAGGGACGCATCTATTACAGAGGGCGCAAGGGGGACGTCATTAATATCGGGGGATATAAGATCGCGCCTACAGATGTGGAGGAAACCGCCTTGTTAAGCGGGTTAATAAATGAGTGCGTCTGTGTGGAAGACTGTGATGAAAACGGTATATCATACTTAAAACTAATTGTGGTGCCGAATGGAACAAAGCCTTTTGATGCCAATGAACTGGCAGGTTTCCTCGCCGGCAGGCTTGAGGGTTATAAAGTTCCGCAGAAAATTGAAATATCAGATAGGATAGCGAAGACGTTCAATGGCAAAATCGACAGGAAAGTGTACAGGCAGCCGGAAAAATAAGACACGGGAGAGGAGCCATTTATGAAAGAAATACTACAGAACAGCAATATACTGCTGGTATTCGCAGTGGCTGCGCTGGGTTATATTCTTGGGAGCGTCAAGCTGAAAGGAATGTCCCTTGGGACTGCAGGAGTCCTGATTGCTGCCCTGATATTCGGGCACTTTGGGCTGACAGCCCCTGGAATTGTGCAGGATCTGGGTCTGTGCTGTTTTGTGACGGCGGTGGGATTCATTGCAGGACCAGGCTTTTTCAGAAGCTTTACCGGCAATGCAGTTGCCTATGTTGTCCTTGGGATTGTGATCATTGCAACTGGGGCCGCAGCCTGCCTTGGAGTGATTTGGTTTGGCGGAGTCAGGACGGATCTGGCTTTGGGACTCATGGCGGGAGCGCTGACGACAACACCGGGACTGGCAGCCGCGATAGAGGCGACAGGCTCCGATCTTGTATCACTGGGGTATGGGATTGCATACCCATTCGGCGTGATAAGCGTGGTCGTGTTCGTACAGGCGATGCCAAGAATCTTGCATGTTGATATCGGGAAGGCGCGGATGGAATACCAGGCGGTTAATGACCTGCCCAGGCAGAGTTCCCAGGTGAAGCTGTTCAGCTGTGACTCCAGGGGATTCTTCGGATTTTCCCTGGCGGTGGTACTCGGGATCCTGTTGGGAAAGGTTACGATCCCGTTGCCGGGTGGTGCGGGCTTCTCTCTGGGGACTTCTGGCGGACCTCTGCTTGCCGGTCTTCTTCTTGGGCATTTTGGGCATATCGGGAGGCTGGACGTTTCCGTGAAAAAGGAGGTCCTTGTCACAATGCGGGAATTCGGGCTGGCAATGTTCCTGATCGGTGCGGGGACAAAGGCCGGAGCCGGTTTTGTGGAAATATTGATGGAACAGGGAATATCCCTGTTTTTTTATGGCGCCGTTATGGCGCTGGCACCGATGCTGGTTGGATACCTGGTTGCGTCAAAGGGGCTCAAACTGGGTATTTTTAATCTGCTAGGCGCCATTTGCGGAGGAATGACCAGTACGCCGGCCCTGGGAACATTGATAGAGGTCGCCGGGACTGACGACGTAGCTTCTGCCTATGCGGCGACTTATCCGGTAGCTCTGGCAGCCGTAGTGCTGGCTGCACAGTTTATCGGGGTATATCTATGAAATATTAAAGTGTAAATTCAGTAAATACACAAGAGAGGGAATGGTATGTGGAAACCACAGAGCATCTATTCGGATTACTTGCTTTACCAGCCTGCGGTCCTGTTTGGCAGAAATTCAATCAGCGGTCTGGCCTCTTACCCATGCGCACGGGTAGCGGTCATATGCGGGAGTTCGCTGCGGAATGAGGACAGGGAAGTTTTACAGAGGATATTCAGGAGAAAATCGCTGCACTTTTTACGCCGGAGCTGGGAGGGTGAACCGGATCTGGAGGGACTTAGGGGGACAATTTCCGATCTGGAAAACATAAAGCCCGACACGATCATAGCGATCGGTGGAGGCTCTGTTATAGATGGCGCCAAGTTATGCCGGCTGTATTACGAGTTCCCATTTTTCAAAATCAATGAAACCAGGCTGTCGCAGCTCGCATTTAAGACCAGGTTCGTAGCTGCCCCGACAACCGTTGGGAGCGGGACAGAAGTTTCTTCAGCGGCAGTATTCATAGACAGAGAGAATGGGAGAAAGGAAATGGTGGTATCCCATGATTTGCAGCCCTCGGTTGTAGCGCTGGATCCGGGATATGTGGAAAATGCGCCGGAAACGGTCATAACGGCGTCCATGCTGGATGCTGTCGGGCATCTTGTTGAAGGTTATGTTTCAGTCATGAAGAACGATTTTGCGGACGTCTATGCAGAGAAGGGGCTGGAAATCCTCGTGCGCGAATTCCAGAAAAGCCATTCCGGACCAAGAGATTATCAGAAAATCCAGTTTGCCGGGTATTTAGGCGGTCTGGTTCAGAATCATTGTATCGTGGGAGCCGCGCATGCGGTGGCCCACCAGCTTACGGCCTATGGTTTTTCCCATGGGGAAGCCGTGGCGCTTCTGCTTCCGGGAGTTATACGGTTAAACAGCAGATGTCCGGAAACAAAAGAAAGGTATACACGGCTGTGTTCTGCCGCAGGTATTGAAGGCATAGAGGCACTGACTGCATTTATTGAGGAGAGATCTGCTGCATCCGGAATTTTGGAACGTAAGAGCGAGCTGAGGAGAACGCTTAACGAACTGATGGAGGAAAACCAGTTTATCTCCAATGTAATTGACGACAGGGGAGGAAAAGGGAATCCGGTACCGATTACAGAGAAATATATAGGGGAACTTGTGGAGAAATTTCTATGAATACGTTCAAAACAGAAGAACTGCTGAAGGCAGCACCGTATAATTTTACGGAAAAAGAAAAGGAAAAAGGCAGCCTGTTCTATGAATCCCTGAAAGAGGAACTCTGCTATCATTACGATAACAATGAAAAATACCGCAGGTTCTGTGACCGAAAAGGATTTGATCCGTATGGGTTTACCGGGGAGCTGTCAGAGATTCCGCCAGTGCAGGTAAGCGTTTTCAAGGAAATGGGAAGGGAACTTAATTCTGTGCCTAAAACAGATATCCGCCTTACCCTGCAGTCCTCGGCCACGTCAGGGATACCGAGCAGCATTCCCGTGGACCGGATAACGTCCAGGAGACAGGCGAAGTCCATGGTTCATATCATAGGTGATTTTATCGGAAATGAAAGAAAGCCGTTCTTAGTCATGGATGTGGATCCTACCAGCGGATTCAGAAGCTTGCTTGGAGCGAGATATGCCGCAGTCAGTGGATACCTGAATTTTGCATCGAAGGCAGAATATTTCCTTAAAGTCGGCGGAAATGGGCTCTATTATTTTGATGTGGATGCGATAACGGACTATGTATCCGGACTGGACAGCGGTGAATCAGTTGTAGTGTTCGGATATACTTATTTGCTGTATTCTGAGGTCGTCAAACCGATGACAGAAAGAGGCCTCCGTTTTCCGCTGCCGGAAGGCTCAAAGGTTATCCACATCGGAGGATGGAAAAAGCTGGAAAGCGAAAAGCTCAGTCGTGAAGAATTTGACATAAAGACATCCCGCATTTTCGGGATTAAACCGGAAGATGTCATTGATATATACGGTTTTACGGAGCAGATGGGGCTTAACTATCCAACCTGTCCGTGCGGCTGTAAACACGTACCTTTGTATTCCGAGGTCATAGTCCGGGATCCGGTGACCAAGAAACCTGTAGCAGACGGGCAGACTGGTGTGCTGGAGTTTGTCAGTCCAATTCCACACTCCTATCCGGGCAATGCGGTTCTGACGGATGATCTGGGTATTGTTGAAAGAGGCAAATGCCGCTGCGGCCGTTCGGGGACGCGGTTTAAGGTCATTGGAAGACTGAAAAAGGCAGAAATCAGAGGATGCGGGGATATCCTGTCACAAAAGCTGAAATTCGAAAGCAGCTCCGAAAGAACAGAAGGGAATATATCCGGAACAGAAGCTTCGAAATACCGGGTAGTATATTTCCATGACAGAGAACAGTTAGAGGGATTGGAACCAGCGGATTCTCTGGACAGGATTATGGATGCTCTCGAGGGAGAACTGGACTGGCTTAGGAGCCAGCCGGTGGATGCTTTGATTGGCCTGGTGGCGCAGACGGCAAAGAAATGGTCCGCGGACGAATCAGAAACGGGGAGCGGGCTCCGAATGAATGGCCTCGGGTTCCTTTCCTCCTGGTGCAGTGCGGAGCATCTGACACAGATCATGACGGAGGGACTCAACGGGAACCGTATGCACATGGATGCATTTCTTCCTGTGTCTGAAGAAAGCACCCAATACAGGAGGGCGGTATCCAGAGGTCTGGCATGTCATTGGCTTGCCGGTAATGTGCAGGTTCTGGGAATGTTCGCCCTGGTAGAGAGCATACTGACTAAAAATGTAAATTTGCTGAAACTATCGTCCAGGGACGGGGGCGTATTTGAATATCTGTTAAAGGCGTTTGAAGGTGAGATTTATACGAGCCCGGGCGGCTGGAGAATATCGGGTGATGACCTCCTTAAAACGGTTGCGGTCGTCTATTATGGCCATGCAGATAAGGAACTCGGCATTCAGATGTCGAAAAGAGCGGCTGTCCGGATCGCCTGGGGCGGCGCGGAATCGGTGACTGCAGTAGCAAACTACCCATCCAGGTATGACTGCGAGGACATCATACTGGGACCGAAACTCAGTTTCAGTGTCGTATCAAGAGAGGCCCTGGACAATGGGCATAAGGCCCAAAAGCTCGGAAGACGCATAGGGATCGATACCAGCGTATTTGACCAGGAAGGCTGTTCATCGGCCCATAATGTCTTTGTAGAAGAGGGGGGTTTTGTGTCGCCGGAAGAATTTGCCGCTTATCTGGCAGATGGCATGAAGAAGGCGGCGTCGCA
>CANQEB010000066.1 GCA_947594085.1 uncultured Lachnospiraceae bacterium
CATCATGATTCTGCAGCCGGCCTACACGAGATACCACCTCGAGCTCGGCGAGATCTCCTCTTATCCGCCGGGATACAAGGAGAACGCGGGTATCTTCTGCCACAACAATCCGTGGGTTTCCATCGCGGAGACGACCATCGGCCGCGGCAGCCGCGCGTTTGAGATCTACCGCAAGACCTGTCCGGCTTACCTCGAGGACATCAGCGAGATCCACTGCACCGAGCCGTACGTCTACTCTCAGATGGTGGCAGGCCGTGACGCCTACTACCACGGCCAGGCGAAGAACAGCTGGCTGACCGGCACGGCGGCGTGGACCTTCGTCAACGTCTCCCAGCACATCCTCGGCGTGCAGCCGCAGTACGACGGCCTCGGTATCGACCCGTGCGTGCCGAAGGGCTTCGGCGACTTCAAGCTGACCCGTAAGTTCCGCGGCGCGGACTATGAGATCGAAGTCCAGAATCCGGACGACGTCGAGAAGGGCGTAAAGAAGCTGATCGTGGACGGCAAGGAAGTCGCCGGCTGCGTCATTCCGTTCGAGGAAGGCAAGAAGTCTTACAAGGTCACGGTAGTGATGGGCTAAAGCAAGACAAGAAGCCCTGCACAGTCATGCTAGGGATGACCTAGTGCAAGTATAGAATTCTCATGTGGGAGAGGCTGCCGCAGCAGCCTCTCTTTTTTGAAGCTCATCCATCATTCCCTTAAATATGTCGATTTTGTGACGTGTTTTCGGCACTTTTTCTTTCATTTTCTGTTGACTACTTGTTGACATTTTATTAAATATCGAGTAATATTTTAGAAGGAGATTTAATGAAATTGTAATTTTTGTGTTCTGATTTCAAGGGGTATTGTTATCATGAAAAAATATAGAGTCCTGTTGTTGTTTTCTGTCATAGGAATGCTTATATCAGGCATGTCGTCCATGAGCGCGAGCGCCGCGTGGGTAAACGTCGGAAACGGCCATATGTATACGCAAGAGGCTGCTCCGGGATACCTGACCGGCCTGAACAAAATCGGAGATCATACCTATTATTTCAACGACCAGGGCATCATGCAGACCGGCTTCCAGACGATTCAGGGCAAGCGGTACTACTTCAACGCGCTTGGCCAACTGCAGTTCGGGCGTTTTGTCGCGTCAGATGGAAAGACCTACTACGGAGACAAGGCTACCGGCGTCCTCGTCACGAACAAGTGGGTGAAGAAGCGCTATTACCAGGCGGACGGATCCATGGCTGTCAATACCTGGATCGGCAGAAGATATGTCGGAGCAAATGGTCTTTACACCGGCACCAGAAGCAATACCGGCTGGGTCACCAGGGGAACCCAGAGATTCTACTATACCCAGAATGGCACCATGTACCGAGGGAAATTATTGCTCGACGGTAAGCTCTACTACCTCGACCCTTCGACCGGTGCGATGAAGACTGGCTGGTTTGTGATAGGGGGTAGTCATTACTATGCCAAGCCAAACGGTGTACTTGTCGTCAACAAATGGAAGAATGGCAGATATCTTACGAGCAGTGGCGCTGCGGCCACCGGATGGCAGACAATCGGGAACAATACGTACTATCTTGATCCGGCTACCGGCATCAAAAAGACCGGCTGTGTCAAGCTCGGAGCGTACAGATACTTTTTCGATTCCAACGGCAGACTGTGCAAGAATACCTGGGTAAATTCACGGAAGTATTATGCGTCTGCTTCCGGTGTATTGCTTACCGGACTTCAGAACATCAACGGCTCCATATACTTCTTTAAGGCCAACGGAAAGAAAGTCACCAATAAATTAAAGACCGTCAACTCTAACACATACTATTTCATGAAAAACGGAGCCGCCGCCAAGATGATGTGGGTGAAGCTTGACTCCAACTATTACTATTTCCAAAAAAATGGCAGTATGGCCAAAAATAAATGGATTGGCGATCATTATGTGGATCTGAACGGAATCAGAACAAACGAGACCAAAAAGACCGGATGGCAGACGATCGACGGGAAAAAATATTATTACACGAAAAAGGGCGCCCTGGTTACCGGCTGGGAGACCATCAACGGAAGTCGTTACTACTTTAACAAAAACGACGGGGAGATGATAACCGGTCTTCAGGTAATCGACAACAAAAAGCATTATTTTTACGTAGATGGACGGTTGGCGACATCTGTCACGATCGCGGTCGGCTCAAAAGAGTACACGATCGATTCCGACGGCGCTATCATCGCTGAGAAGAGCATCAAAGTTTCCGGCAATTCAACGGGAAGCAAGATTGTCAACTATGCGATACAATTCATCGGTAATCCTTATGTATGGGGCGGCACAAGCCTCACAAACGGAGCTGACTGTTCCGGTTTCGTACAAACCGTATTTGGACACTTTGGCATCAAGCTGCTTCGTGTCGCAGACGATCAGATGAAAGGCCCCAGCTCCGCGATCTCGAGCGACTACAAGAGGCCAGTCGTTGTGGACTTCTCTGACGTCAAGAACATGCAGCCAGGAGACCTGGTCTTCTATGGAGCGCCCACTTACGCATCGCACGTGGCAATCTACATGGGCGATGGAAAGATCGTACACGCGAGCAATTCCCAGCCGTATCCAGCTGGCGGGATCAAGATTTCCGACTATGATTATTCGACCCCGGTACGCGTCGTGCGCTACTGGTCCTGACTTTAATTGTCTAATGTTTAATTGCTTATTTGCGCATGTCTATTCAGAATATTCTGTCAGCATGCGCAAAATACTGAAAGCTTTTCTGTCAAGGCCTTGCGCCGAATTCTTTTTCCTCTCTTCGATTTTATCAGAATCCACAAAACATCTGTTCTCAGAAAAAACTATGTAAACCATTTTTTCAACCTCATTTTTTGTGGATAATGTGGATAAGTCAGTGTATAATTCCATCTTGACTGACTTTCCGCTCTTCAAAGCTGTGGATAAACTATAAATATTATGTCGACTTTTGTCCTTTCCGTCATTCTGTATTCTTTTAAACTTTGTGCAGATTTACCCTTCTCCGCTCAAAAGAACATACTTTCTGTCATTTTCTCTTTTAAATATTTCTGATTATTCCATAAATTGTATTTCTCATTCATAAAATTACAAATCCGTCTTCAGGTATGACACAAACCGGTTTCCAGCTTGCTCAAACAGTGCTTTGCTGTCCTGCGGTCCATAGAAATAGGTCTCCGTCTCGCCCGGGCGCAGAAGGATTGTATTGCCAAAATCATCGTAGCCGGTGACGATGACAACTCCGTCCGGCGTAGCCGCAAGCACCGGCTGACCCTGCCCCACGAAGTATAGCACCTGCTCCAGTGTACAGCCTGTCAGATTCACCGCGTCTTTTCCAAGTGAAGCCTCCAGCGTCTCGATATCCATCGTTCCGCTCTTCACAACCTCAGGAATATTCTCCACCTTGATCTTGGCGGTCTCAGCCCGGTTTCCGCGTTCCCAGACAAATTCTTTCGCATGATTGATCACCACGCCAACCTTCTCATCCGCCCTGCGAATCGCCTCCGACGCGGTCGGCCACATGCTCTCCATGCTGCCTCCCGCATACACATAATACAGCTTTTCACGGCCTGCGTTCTTTGGAATTCGAACGGTCCGCTCCTCATCGTGCACCAGAAGCCTGCTCGTCACCACCTGCGGATTCTTGTCCGTGATCGTCGTGCCAACCCTCAGCAAGATCGTCGTCTGCCGGATATCATCCTCCTGTGTCGCGATGCCATACACGACATCCTCTTCGGTATCCATACCGACAATCTGATCCTCCAGCGTCTCCGCATAACCCTGGTTTGTCTTCACAACTCTGGTCAGCTTCAGCACATGGTTTACCTGCTTCGCCTCCGTCACGTAGGAATTCGGCGTCTCGTATGTCATCAGCTGTTCTCCGGCTCCGTTTACAATCACCAGTTGATACATCGGAAAGATCTCATTGCCCTCATCCAAGTCGTTGACATCCGCCGCCAGCGCTTTTCCATAGACAAGATCCTCTCCCATGTAGGCAACCGGCCGAATCCATTCATCCGCCTGGCAGGTTATCTCCCGTACCTCTCCCGTCTCGAAATCCATCATGTACAAGGTCTGTGATTGATATCGTTTGCCTTCCTTTAACCAGCTAAAATACCTATTTGACTCCGAGCTCGCAAAGCATCTGTTCTTTACGCCGTCGATTACATGCGCATACTCTCTCCGGACAAGATCGACGCGATACACGATGCCTTCCAGAAGCAAGTAACAGTCTGTCCGATCGTTTGTGACATAAGCCAGAGAATCAATATCCAGCTTGAGCATATCGTATGCTTCCATTGTCTCCACGAACAGAATCTCCTCCACCGTCGAGGAAGCCTCTTCATAATAATAGATCCCAACTCCGTTCTGGCCTTCCCGCGTCCCGCGGTTCATATATCCGGAAACCGCAAACCAGACGTCCCCGCTCTCATCCACGCGAAGCACCTTGATGTTGTTGCGAGAGTAAAAATCTCGATAATCCATGTTTTTCTGTTGCGGGAAACCAAACACACGCACGAGCTGACCGCCGTTCACACGATACGTCCACAACTCATTCTCCTGCACAAACGCAACTACTTTTTTCTGCTCATCAAACGCATACTCCACATCCTGATCCGTAATGCCGAGGAATATGCCTTCCGGCTGCAGCACAACGCCATTCGTGTTGAACACCGCATCCGTCGATCTTGTAAAATCCAAAAGGAACACACGTGTGTCTGTATAGCGCAGCCGGTAAAATTCATTGACATTATATACCTCGTTGACCCCTTCCTGATTTACGGCGGAGATTCGATACTCCAGCACAAAAGAAGCGGTCGTCGCGTTGATATCGACGAGGCTTGGGGTCGGCTTGTAATATATTTGTGGGTCCAAATCTCCCCACATCAGCTGGGAAACCGTATCATGGATGTCCATTTTTGCCAGGGAGCGCGATTGTCCTGTCGTCTCATTCGGCTCCACAACGGTTCCAAGTGCGTTTTCGTCTGTCTTGTAGACGCACTTTTCGTAAAATCCGGTGACAAAGTCGAGATAAGAACTCAGATGAAGACCGTCCTCCAGAAGCAGCCGCGTATAATAATAGATCTCTCTGCCTCCCACGATCACTTGAAGCTTCAAAATATATTCCTGCTCAAGCAGCATCTGGTTCTGAAGCTGGAGCGTGGCTATAATATATCCGTCTTCTTCTTCGGTCTTAATCACATTGGTATTTTCCAGTGAATCCATCCCGTCCAACGTCAGGACTTCGTATGAAATCGCCTCTATATTTGTGCCAAAGGGCTGAATCTGAATGTCCAACAGATGGTCATCTGACAGAACAGTCACCGTATCCCGGATATATTCAACATCCATTTCCTGCGCATATCCGTGCAAGCAGTTGTAGCTAACCCCGTTGTTTCGCATATAGACAAGCGGGAACGTTGAATTCTCCATCGCTTCCGCCGTGCTCGGTGTAGTCCGATTGATCAACCGGCCAAAACCGAGCACCGCAACGACAAAAATCACTGCCAAGACCACGACCCGCACAATGATATTCTTAATCAGAGAAACTGTATCTTGCATAGAAATGTGCTCCATCCTAAAGTATTTTTTTACACTATACCACTAACCACCCAAAATGGCAAATCCAGTCAGTGCCTCTTTGTCAGAATTGTCTGCGTTTGCAGCCGCGGTACCTGCATCTGCGATGATACATCTCATTCAGAAGAAGTACCCTTGCCAGATCCCGCCCCCAGCTTCTCCCCAAAGTGTCCACCCTGGAATCTCTATACTGCATCGACAATACTTCCTCTGGCTCCTGCGCTTCTTCCTCCGGAAATTGATCCTTCACCTGTCCGAAAATGTGTTCTTCCATACGGTACACTGCAGACCGGTCCGGATATTCATCAAACATCGGGCTTCCCTCATACTCCAGCTTGTCGCATTCCTCCTCGACATAGGGCAGCAACAATTTTACGGCCTCTGAGTACATTGACTGCATCTTGCGCAAATCCCGCTCTGCCTCCTGCTGCTCCTCCATGACTTGCGCGTAATCCGGTGTCATGAAATACGGCTGTATATCACACAGCTCTGCTACTTCATCCGCCGCCGGCGTCTTGCCTAAGCCTGATGCCGCATCTCTTTCTGGTGCTTTCCCTAATCCTGCCACTTCGCCTGCTACTGGCGTCTGATCTGCTGTTTCGTCTCTTTTTGGCATCTTATCTGGTCCTGATGCTTCGTCTGCCACCGGCAGCTCTTCCTCCCCCACATAAGGATTCCAACCGCTCTGCTCCCGCTCCCGGTCAATTTCCTCCGCCTCCATAAACGTGCTGCGGACCACAGGAAGCTTAACTGAATCATCTCTCATCGCACTATACATTGTATACCTCTTTTCAGAGTGTCATTTTATTATATGTCTCAGCGCACACAATGTCAGCAGTCCATCTCTGTTTTATAAAATTATTGTTTCTTTTTTCCTGTATTTCCTGTATGATAATAAATCAGAAAGCATAGATTTCCATATTTATCATAGCAGAGGAGACTTTATCAATGAAGCAAAATTCCTTTCCCCAAATGTCACGTTCCCGCCGTGTTCGCACATGGCTGATTCTCATCCTTTTACTGGTCTGTATGACCGGCAGCCGTACCGTGCACCTGACTGCCTCCGCGGCAAAAGAGTCCTCCTCAAAGGCAACCGCCAAGACCCTGACAGTCATGTTCAGGGACAACAGCGGCAAATACCTCAAAAAACGCGGTAAAAATTGGTACCTGTATAATAAGGATCGTCAACCTCTTAAGGGGCTTCGATACCTGAATATTGCCAAAACCGAAAATCTTCTCTCCGGTTTCTACATGTTCGACCAGAAAGGTTGCCTGATACAGGAAAAAACAGTCTATCAATTCAAGGACAAAACGGTCAAGGGCGTCACCTTCAATGGATTGTATTGTACGACAGACACGGGACGTTTTCCTGTCAAAGAAGGACTCCGCATAATTCCCATCACCCGGAAGTACGGAAAGATATTCGGCGGCTACTATTATACTCGAATGTATGGAAAAATTTCTGGAAAGGCTCAGATGCGCCGTCTCAAAAACATTCAGATCGGGAAGCGATTGTTCGACGGCTACTACTATTTCGACCAGGACGGACGTCTCTGCACACGGGCAGGTTTCTACACCGTCAATCAGAAAATCGGCTCCAAATCCTTCAAGGGCAAGTACTATTTCGGAGGAGACGCCGGAAAGCTCGTTCAAAAAAGCGGCTGGGTCGTCTACAATCAACAGCTGTATTGCATCAACGCAAGCGGAAAGATGCTCACCAGCTGTTGGCTAGGGCCTTACTATCTGCAGGCCGACGGGACCATCGCATACAGCAAGAGAGTCCCCGATGGCGGATATGTCGGATATGACGGGCGAAAATGTTCCGGCCCGGATGCCGCGCTTTCAACACTCAGCTCGCAGCTCAGAAGTATGGTGTACAGTTACAGCGGCACTTGGTCCGTCTATGTGAAGGATCTGAAGACCGGAGGCGTTATCAACATCAGCGATCGCTCCATGTATCCTGCCAGCACAATCAAGGCTTTCGTCATGGCCTCCACCTATGATCGGATTTACCGCGGAAAGCTCGCTTATAGCTCAACCATACGCAGCCTATTGAACAATATGATCACGATCAGCGACAACGAATCCTACAATGCCCTCGTGCGCTACAACAGCAGCTCAGGGAGCTTCCTCGCGGGCGCGGCAGAAGTCAACAACTACCTGAGTCGGAACGGCTACTCGTACACACGCTGCCGCCACACACTGCATCCGTCTTCCTCTGCACACATAGGAAGCGGGAGCAATACAACTTCTGCAAAAGAATGTGGAATTCTGCTCGAAAGAATATACCGTGGACAGTGTGTGTCCGCAGCCTACTCAAGAGAAATGCTGAACCTGCTTCTCGCTCAGACAAGACGTTGGAAAATCCCATCCGGGGTTCCTTCCGGCGTGAAAGTCGCCAACAAAACCGGAGAGACCAGCAATGTTCAAAATGATATCGCTATCGTCTTCGGTCCGAAAACGGACTATGTACTCTGCATTTTCTCGGAAACCGGAAACGAATACTACTCAAATACAAGGATTCGCAGCATCTCTCAGAAAGTGTACAACTTCCTGAACTGACCAAAGAAACAGCAAAGCGCTGCGAATATGGAGCCTGAAACTAGCTGCTCGCGTCTCAGGCCATAGCAGAGATCTCCGCCAGCTCATACGCCACATTGCACTGATACCTGCCTGCGTGTTTTCTGAAATTCCTGCAAATTCGGTTGGCCACCGCCTCTCCGGATTCAAAGGAGCACGCAGGTAACAAAACGATATACTGCGTCGGGCTGTATCTCGCGACCACGTCCCCGGCCCGCAATGACTCGCAGATCATTCTCTCCAGAATATCCATCGCCTTCCCGATCGCAGATCCGGTCTTGTCCTCCGCAAAGCTGAATCCCTTCGTCTGGATCGTCATCAGCATCAAATACTCGGCGATCCCAAGCCGTGTAACCCGGCGGGCTTCTATGCGGTATATCTGCCGAAATACGCCATACTCACACAGATAGGCTCCGGACGGCTGACCATGTTCCTTTGTCTCCTCAATCAAGCCCGCTATGTTGGAAATCGAACCGCCGCTCTCGCGCATCAGATTCTGATAGATCTCCTGCATCCGCCCGGAAACGCGGATCCCCATGTTTTCGTAGAAAAGCTTCCTCGTTCTCTCATAATGAGTAACCGCAAGCTTGTATTTCTTCTGTCCCTTCAAGCTCTCAAGCATCCAGCAGTGAACATCCTCATCATACGCATCCACCGCCAGCGCTTGATTGCATATTTGCTCCAGTCGATCCCACTTTCGCTTTGATTTGTATATCTCGCAAAGCGTCTTCACGATGTCCATAAACAGAGACTGATACCAGATTGTCTTCGAGAGGATCCAGGGCTCCTCCGCAATCCTGGCAGAGACATTGCCCTGATAGCACTCGATCGCCTCTTCACAGAGCTGCTCGACTGCCTTATCGTCGGCTTGGTTCTCGCGAACTTTGGCCGCCAAAACCTCGAACCACTCATAGTCCGATTCCACCTCAATCTCGGGGTTCCACTGATATGCACCCGGGAGCGTACAGATAAACTGCTCTTTGCCGAGCTCCTTCATGACCATCCGCAGGCGATACATAAGATTCTTCAGCGCTCCCTCCGGACTCTTGCTCTCATCCTCCCAGAATACCTCAATCAGCCTCTGGTGAGACAGAATCGTATCCCTATTGACAAGAATATAGGCTAACATACGAGTCAGTTTCTTAGAGTGCAACGTCTCCTCGGTCAGAATTTTCTCACCGTTTGTCAGTGTGAACTTTCCAAATAACTGTAATTTTATCTTCGTCTTCATAATACCGCTCTGCTCTCTGTTCCGGGCAGTCGCATTTGCTTCTGCCACTGTGCAAAGTTTCCATTGAATCGTACAGTCAAATCGGTCACGAAAATTTACTTACTGGTATTATACATGAAATTTTCACAAATTGCGAGACTTTTTTGTGACTCATAAAAAGAACAACAGAATATTTAAAATAATCAAAAAGTATTGAGCTGCCAAATGACGCCAAACTACTCAAGAATTAGCTCATCCACCGTCACAAACTCGTATCCCTGCCCTTGAAGGGTATCTACAATCTGAAGGGCTGCCTGTACAGATGATCTGTAATAGTCATGCAAGAGAATGATATCCCCGTTTTCCGTATCCTCCAGCACACGCCGTACAATATCCGACACGTTTCTTGTTGTCCAGTCCTTCGGGTCCACATCCCAGAGCACCGGAATCATCACAAAAGAACACTCCAGCTCCTTGTTCCACTCGCCGAACGGCGGCCGCACAAACTCGGTATCCTTCCCCGTCAATTCCCGGATCAAAGCGCTCGTCTTCTCGATTTGCTCACAGGCATCCGCCTTGCTCATATCGCTGATCTTGACATGGTTGTACGTGTGGTTTCCGATCAAATGTCCCTCCTCGTCCATGCGCCGAATCAGCTCCTCGTTACCCGGAATGTTCTCCCCAACCACGAAAAAAGTCGCCTTCACCCCGCGCTCCTTCAGGCCGTCCAGCAATTCCTCCGTGTAGACAGGATGCGGGCCGTCGTCAAACGTGAGTGCCACACGGCTGCGCTCTCCGGAATCCGGAAGCGCCTCCGGGTTCGGATCTGAGGTCGGGGCTGAATCCATCCGCCCTACCGCAGCGGCAGTCATCACGCTCTCCGTATTCTGCACGGCCACCGTATCGTCTTTCTCTGCGTGCAATCCGGTCAAAATTGCCGCTCCTGCTTTTTCCGCATCCTGTCCGTCCGTTTCAGCCGTCTCCACACTGCCCGATCGCGGTCGATCCCTTGCGATCCTCACAATACCCGTATAAGCGGAAGAGGCCAGAATTGCCGCCAATCCCCAGAAAAACAGGGACCTCACAATTCTGGCTCCAAACCCTGCAAATATGCCGTTTCGCTCCGGCTTCTTATTGTCATTATTTTTAGCATGCTTCGCTCTCATACTGCACCCGGTGTTTTTTCTTTATATATATGACACCCGGAGAATTTACATGCTGAATCATGCTTTTATGATCTCGATGGCAAGTGCCTCAGACGGATTCAAACTGCAGCCTACACGTTCTGCTCTTCTGCCGTCTGCTCCTTTGCAGCTGTCTCATCTGCCGCTTCCGGCACGTCCTCAAGGTCCGCATCTGTCGCTGACTCTCCTTCCGATTCCGCCGAAATTGCCACATGATCCATCTCTGGCGTGCCCTCCGACTCCTCCTCCACTGCCGGCACTTCTGCTGACTCCGACGGGCTCACCCCGAGATATTCATCGTGGAAACGCTTTTTCATGAGAACGCACGCAACATAGACCAGCGCACCCGTCATGCTTGTCATGCTCATGATAAAGAAGAGCAGGCCCGGAAGGAGGCGGACCAGCTGAATGAGACAATCCGGAAACTGGAGCGGTTTAATCTGGAGATATCGTTTA
>CANQEB010000067.1 GCA_947594085.1 uncultured Lachnospiraceae bacterium
GTTCTCATTGTCGTACCAGGAAACAACCTGCACCTGAGATGTGCCGTTGCCCAGCGACATAACCATGGTCTGGGTAGCGTCGAACAGAGAACCGAATCTCATGCCGATCACGTCAGAGGAAACGATCTCGTCCTCGTTGTAGCCGAAGGACTCGGTGGCAGCAGCCTTCATAGCCGCGTTGATGCCCTCAACAGTAGCCTCACCCTTAACGACAGCGTTCAGGATCGTGGTGGAACCGGTCGGGGTCGGAACACGCTGTGCAGCGCCGATGAGCTTGCCGTTCAGCTCCGGAATAACCAGGCCGATCGCCTTTGCTGCACCTGTGGAGTTCGGAACGATGTTGATCGCGCCTGCGCGGGATCTTCTCAGATCGCCCTTTCTCTGCGGGCCGTCCAGGATCATCTGGTCGCCTGTGTAAGCGTGGATCGTGCACATGATACCGGACTCGATCGGCATATAGTCGTTCAGAGCCTTCGCCATCGGAGCAAGGCAGTTCGTCGTGCAGGAAGCTGCGGAGATAACCGTATCCTCTTTCTTCAGCACGGTGTGGTTTACATTGTAAACGATAGTCGGAAGATCGTTGCCTGCCGGAGCAGAGATGACAACCTTCTTCGCGCCAGCCTGGATGTGAGCCTCAGCCTTCTCCTTGGAGGTGTAGAAGCCTGTGCACTCCAGAACGACGTCTACGCCAAGCTCGCCCCACGGAAGGTTGACAGCATCTTTCTCTTTGTAGATGGTGATGCTCTTGCCGTCAACTATGATGGAATCCTCTGTGCAGGAAACCTTGTCAGCCAGAGCGTACTTGCCCTGAGAAGAATCATACTTCAGAAGATGAGCCAGCATCTTCGGGCTGGTAAGATCGTTGATCGCAACTACTTCGTAGCCCTCAGCGTTGAACATCTGTCTGAAAGCGAGACGACCGATACGTCCAAAACCATTGATTGCAACTTTCACTGCCATAATTACAACTCCTCCTAAAATGTAATATTGTTAAATTTCTGTCGGGGCAGGCATATACTGCACGCCCTCAACCTATCTGCTATTCTAACCAATTTGTCCCAAAAATTCAAGTAGAAATATACGCGGATAGAAAAATTTTGTGGACTTTTTGCATCACATTCGCTATTATGGTGCAGGGATGTGCAAAATGCTGACGAAAGGAACCTGTAAAATATGGGAAATATCAAATACGACAGCCATCTTCACTCGGATTTCTCCGGCGACTGTGACACCTCTGCCGCACAGATGATCGAACGCGCGCTCTCGCTCGGCCTGGACGGGCTGTGCTTCACGGAGCACGAGGACCCGGACGCTCCGCCGTCGGAATGCGATTTCTCCATAGATTTCGAACGGTATTTCGCGCTGCTGCCAAAGCTGCAGGAACAGTACCGCGGCCGGCTTCAAATCGGCATCGGTATGGAGTATGGCATCCAGCCGCATCTTCCAGCGGCATTTGCCAAGCTGTCCCGGGAATACCCGTTTGACTATATCATCGCATCCCTGCACAATCTGAACAACATGGATCCCTACTATCCCTCCTATTTTGAGGGGCGCTCGGAGCGCGACTGCTACGAGGAATTTTTTCGCGTGCAGTATGAGACACTGCGCCAATGCGACCCGACATCCTTCGACACGCTCGGGCACATGGACTATATCGTGCGCTATGGCCCGAACCGCAACAAATACTACTCCTACGAGTCCTATTCGGATTTTATCGATCCGATCCTTTGTCTTCTGATCGAGAATGGCAAATGCCTTGAGCTCAACACAGGCGGACTCAAGTACGATCTCGGCGAGCCGAACCCCTGCACCGGCATCCTACGCCGCTACCGCGAGCTCGGCGGCGAGCTTGTCACAGTCGGCTCCGACGCACACGAGCCGGAATATCTCGGCTATTGTTTCGATTATGCGGCGGAGCTTTTGCAGGAACTCGGCTTCCGTTATTACACTGTATTTGAGCAAAGAATCGGGCAGCAAGTCAGACTGTAAAGACACAACGCCACTATGGCAGATTTACCGTATGTCGATGCACGGTCTTTCTGCCTTTCTATTTCAGTCGATCGGTATCCAAAATCCAAATTCTGTCTTGCAGGAGCCCAGCTTTTTCAGCTTTAACCGTATACTTCCGGGCGCTGGATTCAAATAGGACATATAGCTTACCTCCTACGAGTTCCAACCCCTCCGACATGCTCGCTTCCAGCCCGGTCACCTTTTTCTCTGTATATGTATTGCCTTTGCGGGTAAAGTAAAATATCTTCGATCTTTTGTCTGTGCCATAGGACTGGCTAAGAAAAAGGCCTTTCCCTCCGTCAAATACTGCCCCCTGAATCTGCTCCGGAATAGGGATATCATATTCAGGCATGTATTTCAGCGTCTTCTTTCCCGGCATAAACGCCTTCATACAGCCGGATGACTTCTCGGAAAAATTACCCACATAAAGCAGTCCGCTCGTCTTATTGAAAGCAAGGAAAGAGGGATTCGCATATTTTTTCTGCCCCTTCTCAGTATAGATCGCATCGTATACCTCATAATCCACACCTGCTTTCATATAACAAACATTATCGGTCGGCTTCGCATTTTTGACAATACTATCAATCCTGTTGAGACTGATCTTCAAAACTTCTTTCTTGTATCTTCCCGAAAGCCAGACTGACCCTTTCCCGTCGTAGGTCAGCCCGCCTACGTGTGCCTTAAAATCAGCAATCGGAGTACTGCCCTTCAATGCCAGAACAGCTCTCGGCCAGTACTCGCCTTTCTCTTCATCCAAAACCACAATGAAACAGCCGCTATTTCCGTATAAAGATATGAGAAGATATGGTCCGGCCTTACACAGCGCCTGTGGGGTCTTATCTTTGCAAATGCTCATAGCCAGTCCTGTCGCTGCATTATACACATTCTTCATGGGAATGTTGTTCTTTTTATCTGTTTCCCTGACGTCCAGCGTACTCCCGGTGACTTTAATCTCAACCCTAATCTGCTCGTAATTTCCGCCTTTCGGAAAAGCAATACTCGTCGCGCTTCCTGCGCCATTGATTTTCACCGTCAATATTCCGCTGCTGCGCGTGAGTGTAGCAACCGCGCCGTCCGAATCGTTTACATGATCAAGCGTCGGTACTTTCCCCAGACGAAAATATTTACCAATCTCTCTGTTTGTCCGCGTAAGCTGATAAACCTTCTCCTTTTTTCTCTTTATCACAAAATATTTCGTTGCGGATCCTTTATATTTTCCTTTTCCTTTAATCTTCACTTTCGCCTTGCTCGAAGCATTGATGTTGTTTGAATAGGACACACTGTAATCCGTATTTTTCTTCAGTTTTTTCCCATTCAATTTCACCGTGACGGCCGGCGTCTTTTTCTCGCCGTTGTACGTGCAGGGTTTTACAGTGATCTCCGCATATTCGAGTAAATACCCCTTCTTCCAACGAGCATACAGAGTATGCACTGTCACAGAAGCGGCTTTCGTGCTGCCTTCTACACGGTTCCCGCCGTACTTTCCCGTATACCATCCGACAAATGTATACCCCCTTCTGTCCGGGGTTTCCAGAAAGTCACAGGAAGAATTGTATTTTGCCTTGTACTCTTTTGTCGTTGTGCCCTTTTTGCCGAGATGCCCTCCGTTGGCATTTAAAATGAAGCTGTAAGTAATCACGTCCTCCGGATTCTCGTGTACAAACGGAGACCGCCGTGACACCCGCAGCATCGGCCGGACTCCGGCTGTACTGGGTCCTACCAGAACACCTGGTGCATATGCATGACCGCTTTCACTGCACAACAAAGGAGCATGCATTCCAAACATACTTCTACCGGAAGTACGAAGCCAGTATTCCTCTGCTCTCATTCCGTAAAAATCCAACGCCTTTCTCGTGCAGTCCAGATTTTTCTCATCCGCTCCAAAACCGTAGGCTCCTGAAGTAACATCTTCATAAGATGGCAAAAATAATTTATCTATCGTATCTGATCCTCCGTCCAGTCGGTCAGGACTGTCAGACCACGGGAAAGGGCTTGCCGCGACATGGGAATCTGCAATCCATTCAATCTCCTCCGGCGTAAAAATCTCATAGATCAACTTTTGGTTCATATAATCTCGAACATCGCTGTGATCCCACTGGCTGTTCATATTTTTGCCCTCGCCAAATGTATGGTAGCTGAGAATTCGATCGGACATCAACAACAGATTATCCTCCTCTACCTGCAGGACTCTCCATTTTACAGGATACAGAGGATCTCCATTTAACTGTCTGTATCTTCCGAAATACACATACGATCCCTTCCAGTCCCCGCCCACACTCTCTCCGGCTGTCGGATTCTGGAGAGCTTCTGACGCGCCAGCCGTTATCCCGAATACAAATATCGCCGCTATCGCTAGGCAAGCGAAAATACCTGATTTCCATACTTGTCTTCTCATCGCTGTCTCCTCACTTTTATGCTTGTATGCCTTTCTCATGAAAAAGCCGCACTGTCTCCGGCCAAATTGCGCAGCTTGCAAATAGCGGTAAACAGTGCGGAATCGTCTCAAAATCTGCGATCACCAGACTCCTGTCTGATCTCAATCTTTGAAGTTACATTCTCAGAACAAGCAGTGAAGCTTCTTTTTTCTTATTCTGCAGGGTAAGCTTGATAAACACGCTGTTATATGACTCGTCCTTGGTAAACGTCATCCCGTTTATAAATGCTTCATGCTCTACGACATCATTGCCTTCGTCGTCCATTGTCTTCTTCCAGACGTAAGATTTTTTCTTTCCCTTCACAATCTTCCATCCCGGCTGCAGCGTCACATCGATCGTGATATCGCCTTTGTAGCTGCCTAGCCCCACCGGAAAATACAAAATCTGGCCTTTTTTCACTTTAATGTTCTTTCCATTCACCTTGAGCGCTTTCAACGCATCCTGAGGTTTTTTCACCTGAATGATTTTGGATGTTGTTATCTTCTTACCCGTCTCATCCTTATATTTCACCGTCACTTTACACTTGCCCGGCTTTTTCGGATTGAGGGCCACACAGTTAAACTCCTTGTCCAGCTTCAGTTTCAGGACGCCCGGCTTGTTCGACTTCGCGGAGATAATCTTAATGCTTCCGGGCATATTTGTCCCGTAAGGACTGTCCACCTCACCGAAAGAATCCGTATCGTCAAAATAGAGATCCTCATGTGTGCCGATCCAAGCCGTATCAGTAGTAATCTTCACTTTTGCCGCCGCCATCGCCATTCCCGGCAGAACTGAACTTATCGTAAGTGTCGCCACCATTAACAGAAACACCTTTAGCAATTTTCTCGTCGCTTTCATTGTCCTTCCCTCCTGTTCCTGAATCCTTTGCTCCTGCATATTTCTGTGTACATCGCTATATTCAGGGTTATATGTATAAATATTATATTTTATTTCTATTGCGTTGTCAATGTTTATTCTCCCCTCCTCCTTATCCTATTCTATCTTTATAAATTCTTTTCAATTATATGTATGCAGGCGTAATATTTATATATTTTATTGTCAATATTTATAGTTGTAATGATCGCATGTCCATTTTGCTATCATAAAATTGAACTTACAAAGGAGAATTTTCGATGAATACTGAAGAAGAAATGAGCGTGGCGAAACAGATCACTCGCTTCCGTGAGGAACGTGGTTATTCTGTCAACAAACTCGCTAATCTGGCCGGTATCTCCCAGAGTTATCTGCGGGAAGTCGAACTCGGCAACAAAAATCCTACCGTAGAGATACTTTCCTATATCTGTGATGCACTGAAGATTTCACTCGCCGACTTTTTCAGCGCCTACTGCGGACAGTCGCTCTGCGACGAGCCTCTTATGAGAGAGATTTATCGGCTTTCTCCGCACGAGCGGGAATTGTTGGGCAAGTTTCTCCACTCTGTCCTATCCGCAAAGAAGTGAACGGCCGGCTGGACTTTTCGCCCCAGACCGGCCTTTCTTGTCATTCTTATCTGATCCTAATTTTGATCGTCGCTTTCTTCCCGCTGCCGTCCGTGGCCTTTGCGGTGATCTTGACCGTCTTGCCCTTCCCGGCCTTCTTTGTCTTCACAACGCCCTTTTGCGTCACCGTAGCGTATTTTGTGTTACTCGACGACCATTTCAGCTTTTTAATTGCGGCGTCGTTCGGAGAAACAATCGCCTTCAGCACAAGCTTTTTTCCGGCCTTTACTTTCTTTGTCGAAGCCCGAAGCTTGACCGAGGTCACCTTTTTGTCCTTCTGCGCCGGGCTGCTCCCCTTCTGGTACGCCTGACTAGACAGTGTCGGATAGTTCAGTGGCGCGACTCCGTTTATCCTATAGATTTCTCTGGTTGAGTTTGGATTGTGTGTATACCTGACCTTCCCTGCCCTCGCGTTCGTCTCCGCTCCGACAAGAAAATAGTCATAGTAAATCACTCCTCCATTATCCGGATCATCC
The DNA here is from genome assembly GCA_947594085.1 of uncultured Lachnospiraceae bacterium. Classification (GTDB taxonomy): domain Bacteria; phylum Bacillota; class Clostridia; order Lachnospirales; family Lachnospiraceae; genus Choladousia. The sequence continues at coordinate 6,400 of CANQEB010000067.1, forward strand.
CAGGTCGTATCCACCAAATACCAACGTCCGTCCTCCATCTGCACATAATTCCATGCATGATTGTTACCCGTCAGAATAACGCAGGGAATCCCGTTTGCCTTACAGATAATGTCGAACAACCATGCATACGCCTCACAAACGCCCTGATGTGCATATTTCGACAAAAGAGGGCCTGTCACTGCGTGATAATAGTCCGGCATCACATTATCCGGATAGGTAGCCAGCTTAATGACATAATCGTGAGCTGCCTTTACCTTCGCGTACCGCCCGCTGCACTTTTTCACCTCGGCAATTGCTTCGCTCAGCCTGACCTGCGCGCTCTTAATTTCGCCACGTATGCCCTGATATCGGTCCACCATATAAACAACGATATCGGACGTGCTGTAAATGCCTGTCACAGGATCAAACTCTGTGGTCCCCGCCGCATTAAGAGTAGAGATCCAAAAAAGGTCGCTGTAGTCCAGCAGAAAAGCCTGAAAAGGCCTGAACCACCCCATGGATTCTGCCTCTTTCTGCGTCATCGGGCTGCGAAATTTAACATTGATCCCGTTTACCTTTTTGTAATTCTGTAGTACCGGATAGTTTTCCTCCAGAATCTCGTACAGTTCTTTCTCTCTTCCCTTCAGCTGGTCACCGAATTTCCAATCTGCCGCACGGGCAACGGATCCCCCGTCAATCCCCGAAAACACGAGCAAAAGCAGTACCGCCAGAAGCATACGTCTCACAATTCTTGTTTTCATGTCTTCTTCCCCTGTGTCTGTAGTCAGCCTTTTCGCACATCTGAATCCCACTTCCTGACCAATGCAAGAGCCCACGTTGCAGCCCACAAGCACCAGCTAATGGCCAGTCACTTCTCAGCTCAGCACCTCGCCAAGCGCATTGTACGCCCGGAACGCGTCATCGATGTGGTACAATTCGTTCTCTGGATCCTCCGACCATCCGGCCGTCACCAGAATGTACCTTTTCCCGTAAATCTCTGCGGCGCTCGCCAGACAGTGTCCAGCTTCCTCCGTAAAGCCAGTCTTTCCTCCGATAATCTCCCCGCCTGTCACAATCTCATCTACCGTAGCTTTGAACAATGTGCTCCAGAATGTAAAGCCTTCCGGATGAATATCGGTGGGATTCACAGAATAATGATGCGTCGTGAACACGTTAAAAAACGTCTCATTCTGCATCGCATTCTGCAGGATCTTCGCAATTTCTGTGCAGGTTGAAAATTGCTCTTCATTATGAAGCCCCGTACAGTTTGTGAAATGCGTCTGCACCAGTCCAAGATCAGCTACTTTCTGATTCATCAGCTCGACAAATGCGCTCTCCGAGCCTGCAGCCTGTCGGGCCAACTCAATGCAACACTCCGCACCGGACGGAAGCAGCGCCCCATAGAGTAAATCGCGGATCACTGCCTTCTCCCCTGGTTCAAAACCAGCACGCGACGCATCCTCATCGTACAGATCCTCATAAAAGTCTTCTTCCATATAAATCGATGCATCCAGGTCAGGAATGTGTTCGATCGCCACCAGCACCGTCAGCATTTTCGTCATAGATGCCGGAAAAATCTTCTCATCGCTGCGCTTGGTCGCCAGAAGCTCCCCCGTCTGCGCATCCATCAGGGAAGCATACGGACTATCCAATATCCCGAGATCGATTGTCTGTCCGGAAACATCCTCATCTGCTTTCCCTGTATCGCCTGTCTGCTGCCCTTGCTCCTCTTCAGCCGCGGATTCGTCCTGTTGCCCTTGGGCAGCCTCGCCTGAGGAGCTATTATCTGCACCGCTTGGTGCCCCGGCCGTATTGCCATCTCCGTTCCCTTGCAGATTTCCCTCTTCTATGCTCCGGGGTGTCTCCAGGCTGTTTCGGCCCGAGCCTTTCCTTTCTCTCAGGAGCAGTACGATCGCCGCCACGACACACAAAATCAATGCAAGCAGAATAATTGTCAGGAAAACGAACCGCCGATTACGGCGGCGTCTGCCTTTTCCCCCTCGTCCGCCTGTCCCGGACGCATCCTGTATCCGCTTGTCCATATATCGGCTCCCCGACCGTCGCGTATTCGCCTCGGAGAATCCGTTCCCCATAGGTACACGCGTCGCAATATCCGAATCATCATTGTAATATCCATTGTCCGTGTAATCACCATACATTTTGCAATCTCCATCCATCTTGTTTCTATTGGCCAGCCACTTCTTCCGTCAATAGCCCGGCAGCCTCTGTTTTCCTGCGCAATTTCCCTATATCAAAAAACTGGTGATGTTCTACACCGCCAGTTTAACATAGGTTTCCAAAGTCTTCAAGGCTATTCCCGTACATATAATCACAGAATCGTCCCGCCTCCGACCACATAATCGCCATCATAGAACACGACTGCCTGCCCTGGAGTCACTGCGCGCACCGGCTCCTCAAAGATCACTTCCGCCTCGTCCAAGCCGATTTTGCGCACATTTGCCGGGGCACCTCGATGATTGTAGCGAATCTTCGCAGTTACAGGCAACTCACCCTCAAGATCCGGCACGGACATGAAATTCAAGCGATTGCAGCGCAGCCTGTCCGTGAAAACATCTTCGGCATCCCCGATCACGACCTCGTTCGTCTCCGGTCGGATCTCTGTCACAAATACAGGATGTCCCAGCGCGAGATTCAGGCCTTTTCTCTGTCCGACTGTATAGTGTGTGATGCCCTTGTGTCTGCCAATCACCGTGCCGTCTGATGTCACAAAATTTCCCTCGGGGATCGCCCGGCCACTGTTCGCGCGAATAAATCCCGCATAATCCTGATCCGGGACAAAACAGATCTCCATGCTGTCCGGCTTGTCCGCCACAGCAAGCCCAAGCCGCTCTGCGATTTTGCGAATCTCCGTCTTTTTATAATCTCCGACTGGCATCATCGTGCGCGAAAGCTGTTCCTGCGTCAAACTGTACAGCGCGTAAGTCTGATCCTTTGCATCCGTCGCCGAGTGTTGTATTGCATACCGCCCGTTCGGAAGCCGCGCGATCCGCGCATAATGTCCTGTCGCAATATAATCTGCCCCGATCTGCATGCTCCGCTGCAGCAGGGATTCCCATTTTACGTAGCGATTACAGGCAATGCAGGGATTCGGTGTACGCCCGGAGAGATATTCGTCCATAAAATACTGAATGACCTTTTCCCGAAACTCGTCGCGAAAATTCATGACATAGTGCGGAATTCCAAGTTTTTGCGCTACACGGGCAGCATCCTCCACCGCGCTTTGTCCGCAACAGCCGCCATTCTCACTCGCTGTGTCGTCATCTTCCTTCTGCCAGATCTGCATCGTGACGCCGATCACATCATAGCCTGCCTCCAGAAGCAGATACGCCGCCACCGATGAGTCCACGCCGCCCGACATGCCGACGACCACTTTTCCCTTCTTCATAGCTCGTTTCCCCGATCGTTTTCTCTCTGAACCCGCAGACCAAAAGCATTTCCCGAAGTCGCCTTTGCCTTAATCGAAATGTTCGGCTTAATATTCTTCCTCTTCCTCGCCCTCGCTGATATCAGACTTCGGCTTCTCAAGACCTTCGATCTCGATCCCATGCTTCTGCGCATAATCCCACAGCGCCGCATGGATCGCCTCCTCCGCCAGAAGCGAACAGTGCACCTTCACGGGCGGAAGCCCGTCCAACGCCTCCATGACAGCCTTGTTTGTCACCTGCAGTGCTTCCTGAATGCTCTTTCCCTTGACAAGCTCCGTCGCCATGCTGCTTGTCGCCACGGCCGCACCACAGCCAAAGGTCTTAAATTTCACGTCCTGAATGATGCCGTTGTCATCGATATCCAGGTACATGCGCATGATGTCACCGCACTTCGCATTTCCGACTGTGCCGACGCCGCTCGCGTTCTCAATCTCTCCTACATTTCTCGGATTCTGAAAATGATCCATTACTTTTTCTGAATACATATTGATGTTCCTCCCATTCCTTATCTGTTCTGCGACTTCCTGACAAAATCTTCATACAGAGGCGACATGCTGCGCAGCCGCGCTACGATTCCCTTCACCTTCTCGATCACGAAGTCAATGTCCTCCTTCGTCGTCTCGGCGCCGAGCGTCAGACGCAAAGAACCGTGCGCGATCTCATGCGGCAAACCGATCGCCAGCAGCACGTGCGACGGGTCCAGTGAACCGGACGTACATGCGGAACCGCTTGAGCCACAGATCCCCTCCATGTCAAGCATGATCAGCAACGACTCGCCCTCGATAAACTGAAAGCTAAAGTTTGCGTTGTTCGGCAAGCGCTTTGTGCGATGCCCGTTCAGCCTCGTGTACGGAATTTCCTTCAAAATACGATCGATCAGATAGTCGCGCAGCTCGATCTCCTTCGCTGTGCGCTCCTGCATCGTCGCTACCGCTTCCTCTGCCGCCTTGCCGTAGCCGACGATCCCCGGAACGTTCTCCGTACCCGCGCGGCGCTTGCGCTCCTGCGCTCCGCCATGTATGAACGAGCGGATCTTCACACCCTTGCGGATGTAGAGGAAGCCGATCCCCTTCGGCCCGCAGATCTTGTGGCCGCTGGAGCTGAGCATATCGATGTTCAGCTCGTCGACGTTGATTGGAAGCTGCCCG